>MVQQ01000257.1 GCA_002067555.1 Syntrophorhabdus sp. PtaB.Bin184 | reverse complement strand
GGAAGCTTTTCTCTATCTTAAGGTGTCGGATCTCGTCGCTCGCCCTGGCGTTCTCTCTCATTTTTACCTCTTTTCATATAATTGAGCAAACCTTCATGGAGCCTGCCGAAGGCATTGGCGGGCCGAACCTTCTCAACCTCAAGCCTCACAAAGACGCCCGGCATGTCTACCCCGAGGAACATGAAAAGGGGGATCGCCTTCACCTTCCTCTGGAACACCGCTGCAATCGACGAAGCCAACTCCCCCGACCGGACGGCGTGCGATCCCGGTACCTCGTCCACATTCAATATGAGGCCCGTGCCTTTCTTCGCGTTGCTCACCGCGACGAAGGCGTCGGTGCGGTCCGACGGCACAAGTTGCACGGCGAGCATGAAGAGGGCCTTTTCCCTGTTCACCCTGTTTGCAGTCTCGACCTGTTTTTCCATCGAAGCCGGGGCATCATGGACGCTCATGGTGAACCCCTTGCCCGCCAGATATTTCCTGAAATCGTTCCACATGGCGTCGTCGTTCACGCCCGCCCGGAACAGGATGATGTGCTCCGCGGCCCAGAGGGGCTGCACAGCCCCCAGAAAAAGGAAGCCGGCAAGGCACAGGAAAAGACCGCCCATCGGGGATGAACGTCTGCCCGTCCCGGGCGGCTCAAAGGATCTACTGCCGTGCGCCAAGGATATACCTTTCCAGGCCGACAGCCGCGGTTGCTCCGTCGCCGACCGCGGTGGAGACCTGCCGGAGCATTTTCTTCCTGATGTCTCCTGCCGCGTACAGCCCCGGTGTCGCCGTAGCGAGCTCTTCGTCGGTGATGATGAAGCCAGCCGGGTCGCGTTCGACGAGGTCTCCGAGAAAGCCGGTATCGGCCCGGTAGCCGACATAGACAAAAACGCCGCTCACCGCCAGGTCTTCGCGACCGCCCGTTTTCGTATCCTCGATAACAAGACGTTCCACCTGCTGACCGCCGGCGATTTCGACGGGACGCCTGTTCCAGAGGAATTCCATCTTTGGGTTCCGAAAGGCGCGATCCTGGAGTATCTTTTGCGCCCTGAGAGCATCCCGGCGATGGACCACGTATACCTTTCTCACGATGTTGGCCAGCGACAGGGCCTCTTCAATGGCCGAATCACCGCCTCCGATGACGGCCACATCAAGGTCTCTGAAGAACATGCCGTCGCATGTTGCGCAATAGGAGATACCCCTTCCCACGAACTCGCTCTCACCGGGGATCCCCATCCTGACGGGTTCGGTTCCGCTGGCGACTATGACTCCCCGGGCTGTGAGGGTTTCGTCGTTCACCGTCACCGTGAAGGACTCTCCCTCCTGCGTGACGCCCAGGACCTCGGCGAATTCCCGGACGGGAAGGCCGAAGGCCTTCGCGTGGGCGGCGAACCGATCCATCAATTCCCTGCCCGATATGCCGTCGGGAAACCCGGGATAGTTTTCTATGCGCCCCGTGTTGAGAGGCGCTCCGCCGGGAAGGACCTTTTCGAGAAGGATGGTCTTTATACCGCCGCGCCTCCCGAAAAGAGCGCGGCGGCCTTTGGCGAGGCCACCTGCCGTGTCTCTCATTGTAAGGAATCCCCCCGCAATATTCAACGTAATTTTCTGTGCCCGGTGCACTCCACAACGCAGTTCCTGCACATCAGGGCGGCATTGTGTGTTTCGTAGAACCGCTCGGGGTAACGGTGATAGAGGTATTCCCATTGAATGATGATGATGATGGAAAGGGCGATGATTGACCACGTCCAGAAGGACTGTATGAAGATAAGGGGCGAGAAGGCCATGAGGTAGCCCCAGTTGTTGATACGGCAGGTGCTGCAGCACTTGCCGCCGGCGAGCCACCTGAAGGGGCAGAAGACGGTCACGCAGAACTGGTCCATGAATATGAAGAAGAGGACGATGATGTAGACCCACGTGTCGTTGAGCATGCCGACCATGCGCCACAGGGCCATATCCCCGACAAGCAGCAGCCAGTAGAAGGCCGATCTCAACGCTCCCCTGTCCGTTCTTGCCTTCAGGGAGCGGAGTTGTTCATCCCTTTTTGGTGTGATATTCTCGGCCTGCCGGTAGAACCGGCCGAATATCTTCCGCGAAGAGATCTTCTTGTTGAAACGGGGGATCATTCTTTTCACGAGTGTGAACACGGCCAGGGCCCAGAAGATATGATACACCTTCACGGGACCGATGAGGGGAAAGGTGAAGACGGCCGGGGGGACATCGGGACGGAAGATCGCAATGAGACCCACCGCCGCCACGAGACCGGCCTTTATCCAGAAAGCCTTGAACCCCGGTGGTCTGGCTTTCGCCTGACCGGCGCTCTTCACAAGGTCACCAGGAGACAGGCACATGCTTCAATGGCGTCCGCACGGTTCATCCGCAAGAATAACTGGAGAAAGGACAGAATGTCAACGAGGGACGAAACGATAATGACCAATTCACCAATAAACAAATTGAACAAACAGAGGGGCAGAACGGACTGCCTGTATCGTTTCTTTTTTGGTTATTGGTTATTTTTTCCCGCGATTGCCCCGGAGCGTTAATATGTCCATTGCAGTAGATCTATTTTGGACAGATTTGGGTCATTGGTCATTGTTTTCGATTGGAGCGGGCGACGGGGCTCGAACCCGCGGCATCAAGCTTGGGAAGCTTGCACTCTACCAGCTGAGTTACGCCCGCACCGAAGTATAATTCTAAAAGAAAAGAAGGAAGAAAGCAAAGGAAAAGACGGTGTTGAAGCCCGTTTTAAGTTTTAGGTTTTAGGTTAAAGGCAGGAAGAACCCGGGGGTTTCCGGGGGATACCGGCGCATCCCACCACTTTTCGTTTGTCTTTTACCTAAAACTTAAAACCTAAAACTTAAAACAGTCTTTCCTAGTTCTTTCTATTGTACCCGAACCTTTCCTCGAAGACGGGTGCCACCAGGTTGTCGATGGGGGCGTGGTCGTCGCGGATGACGATGGCATCCTTCCTGTTTATGAACTCGTCCATGAGGTCCTCGGGTACGATGGATGATGTGGCCCGGGAACCCAGGCGGTGCTGGATGAAGGACTGGAAGCTCGCTATGTCGAAATGTCCCTTTCCGGCGATGACGATGAAGGTGCTGATCCGGACCTTCCTGAAGCTCGGGCTCACGGAAATGAGATAGACGTTCTTCTCGCCGAAGACCTGCCTTAAGGTCTTGATATAGGAGGGCAGAAAGAGCCCTTTCTGGAAGTTGTCTATGATGTTGGACATGAGGATCGCCCCGGGGTTCATGATGTCGTGTATCTGCTGGAGGAACTCCTTCGTCGTCAGGTGATAGGGGATGGAAATGTCGTTGTAGGCATCGGTGAAGACGAGATCGTACTTCTCCTTGCAGTTCATGACGAACCACCTGCCGTCGGTGTTGTAGCTCGCTATCCTCGTGTCCTTCGGCAGGCCGAGATGGTCGTAGACGATCTTTGTCACCTCGGGGTCTATCTCGACGACGTCGATCTTCGCCTTGGGATAGGTGATCTCCATGTACCGGGGGAAGGTGTAGCCGCCCCCTCCTATCGTAAGGCTCTTGAAGGGTGTTTCTTCAGTGAATTTCCACGTGAGGACGTCGGCATAGATACGTTCGTACTCGTACTCGATGTGTTTCGGGTCCTTGAGGTTCACGTAGGAGTGAATGAGGTTATCGAGGACCATCGCCTCGAGCTCTGTCTTGCGGTCGGAACTCATCGTCTTCGACAGCTTGATCGTGTAGTAGTCGCTTTCCCTGTAGAGGTATGTCTTGCCGCTCGCGGGGATGGCATAGAGGTAAGAGTTGATGAAAAAGAGGCCGGGTACCGCTACGATGACGAAGATGGCCATGCTCGTCTTCTTTCTGAAGATCGATCCCGCCAGAAGGGCAACAACAAGGAGGATAATACCCATGGACAGGATGATCGCCCGGGTGCCCATGAAGGAGATAAGGAAGAATCCCGTGACGAATGTCCCGATGATGGCCCCCAGTGTCGAGATGGCGTATATCTTCCCGATGACATTCCCCGCGTTCTCGAGGTTCTTGAGCGTGAGCCTCACGACGACAGGCGAGATGGTGCCGAGGACGCAGCCGGGGATGAAGAAGATGATGGATGTGACCATGAAGATCCTCATCATCAGGGAAACGGGGAACCTGTAGGCTGCGATGGCATAGGTGAGGGGGATGATCGTCAGCGCCATTACGCCCGATATGAAGAGGAGCCACCCCAGGGTTTTCCTGGAGGGATAGCGGTCGACAAGCTTGCCCCCGATATAGGCGCCGATGCTGATTCCGGCAAGGATGACGCCGATGATGCTTGTCCACGTGTAGATCGAAACCCCCACGAAAGGCGCAAGGATGCGTCCCGCGACCATCTCGATCACAAGGGTACAGAAACTCGCAATGAAGGTGATAATATATGCCTCAAGAAGACTCATGGATATAGACCTCCCTGTATGACTTCACGTATTTGACATTTGTACGGATTGATGCCCCTTCCTGTTCACCCGGAAACCCTAATACTTAATAGCATCACCCCCGTTTTGTCAAAGAAATTCAGAGAGGACCGTTTCAGGTCTCACGTCTCAGGCCACAGGCCAAAAGAAAAAAGACGGAGGCAGTCGAAAGGGCTCTCCTTTGGTCTTTAACCTGAGACCTGAGACCTGAGACGTGAGACCTGAAACGGTCTTTATTGTCTGTCGATGGGGCGGCCGGGGTGCCGGTGAAACGGAAGAATTGTACAATGGGTCTTTTTATACTATATTATTACGGATATGAAAATTCTTCTCGTGGAAGACGAATCGAAGGTTGCCAATTTTGTCATGAGGGGCCTCGAGGAGGAAGGGTATGGCGTGGACGTCGCCGGTGACGGCAGGACGGGTCTTGATCTCGTCACCACCCGTGATTATGACATCGTTCTTCTTGACCTCATGATACCCGAGATCGACGGCCTCGAGGTGCTCAAGCGAATGCGCGAGTCGGGTATCGAGACGCCGGTCCTCATCATCACCGCAAAGAGCACGAAGGAGGACGTGATCAAAGGGCTCGACACAGGCAGCGACGACTACCTGACCAAGCCTTTTTCCTTCGAAGAGCTTCTGGCCAGGATACGGGCGCTCTTGAGGAGGAGCCGGAAAGCGGCCCCGCTCACCCTCGAGTACCGGGAGATAGTCCTCAACCCGTACAACAGGAGGCTTTCCATAGGGGGCAAGGAGGCGGAGCTCACGGAAAAGGAATTCCTCATCATGGAGTACATGATGCGCAACAGCGAAAGACCGCTTGCCAGGAAGGAGATGGCTGAATATGCCTGGCAGAGCCAGGATGATTCCTCGAACATCGTCGATGTCTACGTGAATTTCCTCCGCAAGAAGATAGAGCTCATCACGACCAGGAAGTTCATCCACACCGTCCGCGGAGTCGGTTACATCCTCAAGGAAGATGAAAAGCTTTAGCCTCCCCATCAAATGGAAACTGACCCTCTGGTACGGCGGCATCCTGGCCCTGATACTCGTCACCTTCTCCAGCGGGGTCTACATATACTTCCAGAACAGCCTGCAGAAGAGCATCGACACGAAGATCAAGTCGATTGCCGAGGTCCTCGCCTCATCCATGACGGAGGCCCACGGCCAGAGCCTCTTCGGCAATTTCGAGCGTTATCTCGAGAACGCCCTCGGCAAGAAGCCGAAAGGCAAGTTCATCCAGATCATAGACGCCTCGGGTAAGATCGGCGCGAGACTGAACGATCTCGAAGCCGAGGCCGTGCCGGTCAGCTTTGTCACCCTCGAGAGGGCGCTCAAGGGAGAGACCGTCTACGAGACCCTCGAGGGCGCCCGCCCCCGGCTGCGCATGATCACGATGCCGATCCTGGACAGCAAGAAGGTCACCAGCATCGTGCAGGTGGGTTCGTCGCTGGAGGAGTTCGAGGACACCATGAAGCGCCTCCTCATAATCATGATCATCAGCATCATCACCTCCATCAGCGCCACCATAGTTGTCGGCTACTTCATGGCAAAGAAGACAATGAAGCCCGTCGACCAGATCCGCAGGGCCGCCGTCAAGATATCCTCGACCAACCTTGACGAGCGGATCGATATCAAGAAGGGGCGGAAGGATGAGCTTGGCCGCCTGGCGGAGACCTTCAACGCCATGATCTCGAGGCTCAAGGATTCCTTCCACAGGATCAACCAGTTCAGCATCGATGTCTCCCATGAGCTCAAGACACCGCTTACCATCCTGAAAGGTGAGACCGAACTGGCGCTGCGAAAGGAAAGGACGACCGACGAATACAGGCGTTCCCTGCAAAGCAATCTCGAGGAGATCGACAGGATGAGCCGGATCATCGACGACCTGCTCCTGCTCTCCAAGGCCGAAACGAAAGACATCGGGATGAACCTCGATAAGGTCGACCTCAGGGACCTTCTTGCCGATGTCTGCCTCAGTATGAAGCTTTTCGGCGAGAACAAAGGGGTGGAAGTGGTCGTCCGGGACCTCGAGGACATTCGCATCGTCGGCGACGAGCTCAAGCTGCGCCGGATGATAACCAACGTGGTGGAGAACGGCATCAAGTACGGACATCCCGGCGGGCACGTGATGGTCTCATCGTACAAACAGAACGGTTTTGCCTGCATCAATGTCGAGGACGACGGTCCCGGCATATCGCCGGAGGACATAAAGTACATTTTCGACAGGTTCTACCGCGCGGACAGGTCACGCAAACGTGAAAGCGGCAGCGGTCTCGGTCTGTCCATCAGCAAGTGGATTGCCGAGGCCCATCAGGGAACCATCGAGGTCGAATCGAGGCCCGCCGCGGGAAGTCTGTTCACCATTAAACTGCCCATGTCATGACGGAGGAAATTCCATGAAGAACAAACGACTCGTTGTAACCGTTTGTATCCTTATCGCGGCGGCTCTGGCCTTTGCCTATGTCAGGGCCCAGGTATTGCCGGAAGCCAGGCCTGCGGCTCCGCCGCCCCAGAGTGTCCGGACAGTGGCCGCTTTCAACTCGAGCGGTTTGCCGAGCCTCGCGGGGCTTGTCAATGAGGCGAAACCGTCGATCGTCAACATCAGCACCACCGCCGTCATCAGGGGGCCCGGGGGACAGGGCCCGATGATGGGGCCCAACAACCCTTTCAAGGATTTCTTCGGTGACGATTTCTTCGACAAGTTCTTCGGCAACGGGGGTCGTCGGGAATACAAGCAGCGTAGCCTCGGCTCCGGATTCGTCATCGACAGGGAAGGGTACATATTGACGAATAACCACGTCGTTGAAAAGGCCACGACGATCAAGGTGAAGCTATCCGACGAGAAGGAATACGACGCCAGGATAATAGGACGGGACCCGAAGACGGATATCGCCCTTATCAAGATCGACGTCAAGCAGTCGCTTCCCGTAGCAGTGCTGGGCGATTCCGAGTCCCTGCAGGTGGGCGACTGGGTCGTCGCCATCGGTAATCCCTTCGGTCTCGAGCACACCGTCACCGCCGGCATCGTGAGCGCCAAGAGCAGGATCATCGGGGCAGGACCCTACGATCAGTTCATCCAGACCGATGCCTCCATCAACCCCGGCAATTCCGGTGGACCGCTCCTTAACCTCAAGGGTGAAGTGGTGGGAATAAACACAGCTATCGTATCCGGCGGCCAGGGCATCGGGTTCGCCATACCCATCAACGTTGCGAAGGATATGCTGTCCCAGTTGAAAAGCAAGGGCAAGGTGGCCCGCGGCTGGCTCGGCGTGGTCATTCAGAAGATGACGCCGGAGATTGCGAAAAGCTTCGGTTTGAAGGAATCCGAGGGTGCCCTCGTCGCCGATGTTATGGACCAGAGCCCGGCGGACAAGGCAGGGATCAGGCGCGGAGATGTCATCATTTCGTACAACGGCAAGAAGATCAAAGACAACGAGACCCTCCCCCGGCTCGTCGCCGCGACGGAGATAGGCGCGAAGGCGAAGATCGTTCTCATCAGGGACAAGAAACAGATGGAGTTGACGGTGGTCATCGGCGAACTCCAGGAGGAGGGCCTCAGGGCGTCGAGAAAGACAGAGGTTGAAAAGGACCTCGGTCTCGTCGTTCAGGACATCACCGCGGAGATTGCGAAGCACCTCAACCTGAAGGATAGAAAGGGTGTCATCGTGACCGATGTCATCCCCGGCTCGCCTGCCCAGGAGGCGGACATCCGCTCCGGCGACGTCATCAGGGAGATCGGGAGAAAGCCCGTCAGAAGCGTCGCGGAGTTCAAGGAAGCGGTCAAGCGTTCCAACGTCAAGGAAGGCATTGTCATGTTGATCCAGCGCGAGAACGCGACGTTCTACGCGGTGATAAGAGAATAGGAAGAAGAAAGAGGCGGGTAATTGGGTTATAGGTCATAGGTGATAGGGGGAAACCCGATCGCCCTCCCATTACCCGCCTTCTCTGTGATATTTGTCACATTTTTGTCCAATCATAACCGTAGGTTATAGTGTAAGAATCATATTCTGGAACTCGTTTCTCCATTAACCATCTGTTTTGATAATTTTCTCTTTGCAAACGGGATTTATTCATGTATTATTGAGTCATGCCGCAGTTTCAATGGGAAGGAAGGACCTCATCGGGTGAAACGCGCAAGGGCGTTTCGAAGGCGGCGTCCGGCGACGCGCTGCGCGCTGCGCTGAGAAAGGAAGGCGTCATCCTCACCTCCATGCAGGAGACGAAGGAGACGGGGAAGCAGAAGTACAACCCCCAGAAGAAGATCAAAAACGTCGAGATACTGCTCTTCACACGGCAGCTTTCCACGATGATCACGTCGGGGCTGCCGCTTGTCCAGTCCCTGGAGATCCTTGCGAATCAGATAGAAGACATCAACTTCAGGGGTATCGTCAGGGAGATCAAGGAGAAGATCGAAGGGGGCGCACGCTTCGCCGACGCATTGAGGGATTACCCGAAATGCTTCGACGAGCTCTTCATCAACCTCGTCGTGGCAGGGGAAGAGGGCGGTCTTCTCGACAGCGTCCTGCAGAGGCTCGCCATCTACATCGAGAAGACGGAGAAATTGAAGAAGAAGGTGAAATCGGCCATGATCTATCCCGTCGCGATCATCGTCGTCGCCTTCGTCGTCGTCATCGTCCTTCTTCTCTTCGTCATCCCCGTTTTCGAGAAGATGTTCAAGGAGATGGGGGCGGAACTGCCGGCGCCGACGCAGATCGTGATCAACCTGAGCCAGTTGGTGCAAACCTACTGGTACATCATTATCGGGGCAGTTGTGGGCCTTGTTCTGGCCCTGAAATACTATTACAAAACGGAGAGCGGTCACCGCAACATCGATCGCATCATCCTCAAGCTCCCCCTCTTCGGGCTCCTCACCATCAAGGCCTCCGTGGCCAGGGTGACGCGGACCCTCGCGACACTCCTCATGAGCGGCGTTGCGATCCTGGAGAGCATGATCATCGTCGCCAAGGTGGCGGGGAACAAGATCGTCGAGGAGGCCCTTCTCGTGGCCCGCTCCCGCATCAGCGAGGGACGGACGATGGCCGAACCGCTCGAACAGGCGGGTATCTTTCCTCCCATGGTGGTCCAGATGGTCCAGGTCGGTGAATCGACGGGCGCCCTCGACAGCATGCTCAACAAGATCGCCGACTTTTACGAAGACGACGTGGACACGATGGTGGGCAACCTCACGGCCATGATGGAGCCGATGATCATGGTCTTTCTCGGTGTCGTCCTCGGCGGCCTCATCGTCGCCATGTACCTCCCCATCTTCAAACTCGGCCAGGCGGTCGGGTAAAGACGCACACGGGCGGACGGGTCTGCGCGCAAAAGCGCGCAAACGGGTCGGCGCTCGCGCGCCTACGGGCATACGGGGAAAGGCCCGGACGGGTCGTGAAGGGCAGCCGTTGAACCACCGATCCATCCCGATCCGGACATGTGCTCTTTGTCTGCCGCCGCAGAGACTGCCGGTAGGTTTATACACCATTACATAAAATGAGAGATTATGCGCGGAAACGCGCAAGACAGATTCCCCGGCTTTCCCGGGGCATCAACAGGGTCTTTACGCGTGTGCCCCTGTGCCCGTTTTTCGTGAAGCGAAAGACCCGTGGGTTTCTTCAGCCGTTTGCCCGTTAGGCGCGTGAGCGCCGACCCGTTTGCCCGAAGGGCAGACCCGTCTACGTGAATTCCGCTACCATCCCCAGGTCGCGGATCATTTCGAGGTCGGCGGAGGTGTCCCTTCCGAGGGTCGTGAGGTAGTTGCCGGTGAGCAGGGAATTGCAGCCGGCCACCATCGCGAGGGGGAGGAGCTGCCTCAAGTTCTTTTCCTTCCCGCCGCAGAGCTTTATGTCCTTGTCGGGGAGGATGAAGCGGTAAAGGGCTACGGTGAGGAGGATCTCCATTGGCGTCAGGGGGGGTGCGTTCTCGAGAGGAGTGCCGGGGATGGCATTGAGGATGTTGATGGGAACGGAATCCACGTCGAGCTCGCGCAGGGTCATCGCCATCTCGATGCGGTGGTCCATGGCCTCTCCGAGACCGATGATACCGCCGGAGCAGACGGTGAGGCCCGCCGCCCGGGCGATGCGCACCGTGCCGGTATCCTCATCGTATTCGTGGGTGGAACAGATGTTGTCGAAGAAGCTCCGCGACGTCTCAAGATTGTGATGGTAGCGGTAGAGTCCGGCCTTCTTGAGATTCAAGGCCGTCTCTTCCGTCAGCATGCCGAGAGAGCCGCAGGGTTTGAGCCCCATCCCGGAAAGCAGGCCTATGGCGCGGTAGATGGCGTCCCATTCGGCTTGCGTCTCCACTCTTGTACCGCTCGTGACGATGCTGAACATGTGGGCGCCGCTCTCCTTCGCGGCCCGTCCTCTGGCTGCGATCTCCTCAGCGGTCATGAGGGGATAAACGGGCGCATCGGTATGGTAGTGGGCGGACTGGGCACAAAACCTGCAGTTCTCGGGGCAGACGCCGGACTTGGCGTTCACGATGCCGCAGAGGCTTACCGCGTTGCCCTTGAAATGCTCCCGTATCCGGGATGCGCGGGCCATGAGCCCGAAGGGGTCCTTCTTTCCCGCTTCATAAAGTCTCAGGGCATCTTTCCCGGATATATCCTTCGTCGCGATCGCCTGATCCGCCAGAGTGTCAAAAAGGGAATTCATAATAGATCCTCTTGGAAACCGTTTTAGGTTTTAAGTTTTAGGTTTTAAGTTAAAGGCAAGAAGAATCGGTTCTTTGATTCGGGGAGAGTGATGCCGGAGCGCTCCACCAACTTGTCTGTTTCCTTTTAATCTTTTGCTTAACACTTAAAACCTAAAACTATTTTTCTTAACTTAACACTTAAAACCTAAAACTTAAAACTATTTTTCCAACTCAAAACTATTTTTCCATTCCTCAATTTCCCGCAGCGCCGTCTCGACCGTTGCCTCTTTGTTCTTTTTCGAATAGCCCTCTATGAGGCCGAAGTTTATGTTCATGGGTTGAAAGTTCCTGTTCCCGGTGGTGAGGTAACGGATGAGTGCGCCGATGCAGGTGGACGAGGGCGGGGGGTGGAATTCCCTGCCCGTCGCGGACATGAAGGCAGAGATGCCCGCTGCGAGGCCCATCGCTGTCGATTCCATGTACCCTTCGACCCCCGTTATCTGGCCGGCGAAGAGGATACGCCTGTCGGCCTTGAGCTCAAGCTTTTCGTTCAGGCACAGGGGAGCGTTGATGTAGGTATTCCGGTGAATGCTGCCGTACCGGAGGAAAACGGCATCCTTCAAGGCGGGTATCATCCGGAAGACACGATCCTGCTCCGGGTATTTCATCTTCGTCTGGAAACCGACGAGGTTAAGCATGGTTCCCGAGGCATTTTCCTTTCGGAGCTGCACCACGGCGTAGGGCCTCTTCCCATCGCGCGGGTCCGTAAGACCCACGGGTTTCATGGGTCCGAAGGCAAGCGTTTTCCGGCCGCGCTCGGCCAGGACCTCCACGGGAAGACAGCCCTCGAAATAGGAGGTCTTCTCGAATTCCCTGAGATCGACCCTTTCGGCCTTCACCAGGGCCTCGTGAAAGAGGTCATATTCCTCTCTCGTGAGGGGGCAGTTGAGATAATCCCCTTCCTCGCCCTTCATGTAACGGGATGCGTGGAAGGCCTTATCATAGTCGATGCTCGCGGCGTCGACTATGGGGGATATGGCGTCGAAGAAAAAGAGACTGTCCTCGCCCGTTAGCTCTCGCAATTCTCCCGAGAGGGCATCGCTCGTCAGCGGGCCCGTCGCGACGATCACGATGCCTTCTTCCGTTATCCGGCGCGCCTCTTCCCGGACAAGGCGGATGCCGGGGTTGTTCCCGGTCATTTCCGTCAGCCTCGCGGCGAATCGGTCCCTGTCGACGACGAGAGCCTTACCGCCGGGAATGGCCGTCCCGTCGGCCGCCTCCATGATGACGGAACCCATCCGGCGAAGCTCTTCCTTGAGGAGTCCGTGGGCGTTCTGGAGGTCCAGTGACTTGAGGGAGTTGCTGCAGACGAGCTCCGCGAGGAGGGAGGTGCGGTGCGCGGGGGTAACGACCCCGGGGCGCATCTCGAAAAGCACCGCCCGTCCCCCCATCCGGGTGATCTGGTGGGCGGCCTCGACACCCGCAAGGCCGGCCCCGATTACCGTGATTTCCATCCGCAGTCCTTGCGGAGACAGAAGAGGGTCTTCTTGAAAGAAAAGAGGGTCGGGGCGCCGCAGGAGGGGCATTCTCCCTCCGTCGGTTCCTTGTTCGTGGCGAAGGAGCACGTGGGGTATTCCGAGCAGCTGATGAATCTCTTCTTCATTTTCGACGTCTTTTCGACGAGCTTGCCGGGGCATCCCTCGATGGGGCACGCGAACCCCAGCGAGAATGCCTCTGTGTGCTTGCATTCGGGATAATTGCTGCATGCGAGAAAACGACCGAACCGTCCTTTTTTCTCCACGAGCTTGCCGCCGCATTTGGGGCATATCCCTTTCGCTTCGCTCTCGACGATGGTTATCTTCCCGTCCGCATCGACCCTGACGTTCTTCTTGTTCTTGCATTCCGGTTTTCCGGAGCAGACCAGGTACTCGCCGCTCTTTCCCCAGCGCAGCAGCATCTTCCTGCCGCATTTGTCACATTCGATGTCCGTCTCCTTCTCCTCCTTCTTGAGGCTCTTCATCTGTTTCTGGGCGCTTTGAAGCTCGCCCTCGAAGGAGGCGTTGAACTTCTCCAGGGATTTGATCCAGTCCTTCTTGCCGTCCTCGATCTCGTCGAGACGGACCTCCATTTTGGCCGTGAAACCCACATCGAGGACGGTGGGGAAGAATTCGGAGAGGAGCCTGTTGACGGTCCGGCCAAGGGGCGTGGGCACAAGCCTGCCCTTTTCCTTCCGCACGTAGTCGCGGTCCTGGACCGTGCTCACGATGGTCGCGTAGGTGGAGGGTCTTCCGATACCCTTTCCCTCCAGGGTCCTGATAAGGGATGCCTCGGAGTAACGCGGGGGAGGGTTCGTGAAACGCTGCTCCATGGTCGTGTTCCTGAGCGTTGCCCTCTCGCCCTTTTTAACCTCGGGAAGGGCGCTCTCGGTCTCCTCATCCTCGCCGATCTCTTCGTATATCTTCGTGAATCCGTCAAAGAGTACCGTCGTGCCCCTGGCAACGAAGACGTAACCGCCTGCAGTGATGTCCACGGTGTTTGTTTCCACCCTTTTCCGGGTCATCTGGGAGGACACGAAGCGTTTCCAGATAAGGTCGTAAAGGGCGAAAAGCTCCTTGTCGAGATGGGGTTTGACCTTTTCCGGGGTGAAGAATACCGATGTGGGCCGTATCGCCTCGTGGGCGTCCTGGGCCGTCTTCCTGTTCTTGAAGAAGTTCGGTTTCTCGGGGAGATAGCCCTCCGGAAAACCCTTCCTGATAAAATCACGCGCCTCGGCAACAGCCTCCATCGAAACCCTCACCGAGTCGGTCCTCATATACGTGATGAGCCCCACCGGTCCCTCTTCGCCGATATCGACCCCCTCGTAGAGCCTCTGCGCGAGCATCATCGTGCGCTTCGGAGAGAGGCGCAGCATGCGGGATGCCTCCTGCTGAAGCCTGCTCGTGATAAAGGACGGCTGCGGTGAGATGCTCTTTTCCTTTGTCTCCACCTTCGTCACGATGAATTCTTTTCCGGCGATCTCGGCCTTGACCGAGGCGGCTTCATTTTCGGAGGTTATTCGGATCTTCCCCGACCCCTTCCCGTCGGCCGACACCCCCGTCCCGTCGGCGGCCTTTCGTTCCAGTGTGGCCGTCAAGGTTTCTCCCGATGGCAGTTCGAGGACCACATCGATAACCCAGTATTCCTCCCTTTCAAAGCCCTCGATCTCGGCCTCCCGCTCGCACACGAGGCGAAGGGCCACCGATTGCACCCTTCCCGCTGAAAGGCCGTAGCTGACCCGTTCCCACAGGAGCGGGCTTATCCGGTATCCCACGAGCCGGTCGAGGATCCGCCGTGCCTTCTGGGCGTCATACTTTGCGGGATCGAGCTTGATGGGCGACCTCATGGCATCGAGAACCCCTTTCTTTGTTATCTCGTGGAAGAGGACGCGCTCAATGCGGTCGTTGTTTCCGATGACCTCGGCAACGTGGAAGGCTATGGCTTCCCCTTCGCGGTCGGGGTCTGACCCGATCAGTATCCTTTCCGCTTCCTTCCCTGCCTTCTTTATCTCATCGACCACCTTCGACTTGCCTTTCAGGATGTGAAAATGAGGTTTGAAACCCTCCTCCACATCAACGCCGAGGGTGCTCTTCGGAAGGTCCTTGATATGGCCGTACGTCGCCTTGATGACATAATCCTTTCCCAGGTATTTCGAAAGTGTCTTCATCTTTGTCGGCGACTCAACAACGAGCAGTGACTTTCCCATCCATGTCTCCTTATATTCTTCAACCCCCCGTTCCTCCGGGGGGGTACGCGGACTTCATCGTCGTATGAAGAAACCTCCCGCCACCTCCGCCACGACATTCTTCATGGTCAGGCGGGTGAGGGCGGCCATGACTTCCTTCGTTTCCATGCCGCTTCTTTCTATTACCTCATCTGCGTGCACTTTTTCAAATCCTATCAGAGAATATACCCTGTTTTCACCGCTGTCCAGCTCCACGGGTTTGGGTTCCGGCGGGCGGATCTCGGGAAAACAGGTTGTGACGATGTCCTCCACGGAATCGACCAGTCTCGCCCCTTCCTTGATGAGCCTGTTGGAGCCGGCGTGTTCGGTCCTCAGAACGCTTCCCGGAATGGCCATGACCTCCCTGCCGTATTCGAGGGCTAGCCTTGCGGTGATGAGGGAACCGCTTCTGGCCGTTGCCTCCACGACCAGCACTCCCCGCACGAGCCCCGCGATGATGCGGTTGCGTTCCGGGAAATGATAGGGCAGGGGGTCTTCTCCGGGTGCGTACTCCGTCACCACGAGCCCTTCTTTGCCGATCCTCTCAAAGAGATCCCTGTTCTCGGGGGGATAGCAGACGTCTATTCCGCATCCCAGGACGGCTACCGTGCCTGACGGCCCCATGAGGGCCCGCGCGTGCGCCGCCGTGTCGATACCGCGGGCAAGGCCGCTCACGATCGTTATCCCGGCGACCGAGAGGGTCTCAGCGATTTTCCCGGCGAGATTTGTGCCCTCGGGGGAGGCCTTTCGCGAGCCCACGACGGCAAGCGCCCTGTCCCCCGGCACGAGGGGGCCCCGGGCATACAGGACGATTGGGGCATCGGGTATGTGTCGCAAGGCCTTCGGGTACCCGTCATCGCGTATGGTGAGGACCCGGGCGCCCATCATGTCGAGAAGCTTGAGGTTCCTTTCTATCCCTCCCCAATCGCCAAAACGCGACGCGATGCCCGCGGGGGCCGAGGCCGTGCCGGGGTGGAAGAGCCGGGTGATGTCGGGGTATGAATCGCAGATCCTGCGTTTCGCCAGGCGGCTCAAGCCCTTTACCCGGGATAGTGCGATGAGGGCGCGTCGTTCATCCATGGAGGATATCCGTCCTTGTCCGTTCTGCCGCCGGAACCTGCCTCAGGGAACCGGGAATGAGGCCTATCCGGTCTTCTCTTTCCGGAGCATGGAATAGTAGTAAAGGAGAGAGGCATAGAACTCGCGGGCCATGAGCGAGCGTGACAGCTCATCCCGCCACCATCTGTCGGCCCTGAAATAGCTGACTTTCGCGGGTTTGATCATGTAGAGGACCGCACCCCCGTCCCGGGTGGGATCGTACATGTTGTGGTAACGTCTCGACGCGTATTCCGGTACCACGACGATCACTTTCTTAAGGCCGGCCTCCTTCAGCTTTTGTTTGAAGAAAGACGTCTTGCGGTCTTCCCTGTCCTCGGCATAGAGGGGCTTTGTGACGTTGTCCTTGATCCCCCGGGACTTTGCCAACCGTGACACAAGATCGTATATGTCCGTCCCCAGAACCTTGTCGTTCTCGATATATACGACCTTTCCATTGCCTGAGAAGTATTCCCGGAAGGCCTCGACGTAGAGCTCCCCGTTGTGGTCTTCCTGAAATCTCGGCACAAAGATGGCGTCGGCAGGGACTATCTTGTCCTCGTACCGGAAACTCTTCCCGAGGAACCTGAGGCTGACGGGGTGCAGCGACAGACCCGCCAGTACCATTATTATAACAAGGATGCCGATGAGACATCCGCAACCAACCTTGCCCTTGATGCCCATGTACCTCGTGTACCTCCGCTTTGCCTTTTTGAGTCCCGTCACTTACGCACCGGCGTTGTTCCCCAGGCTTTCGTTGCCTGTGCGGGCATATTCATAGAGGATCACCGACAGGACGACGAGCGGTGTCGTCTCCGTCCGGAATATGTTCTCTCCCAGGGTGCAGGTGATGAAGCCCTTCTCCCTGAGCCAGTCGACCTCCGTCTCTTCGATGCCGCCCTCCGGTCCTATGACGACGCAGGTGGCATCTCCCCCTTTTGAGCCGAAGACATCCCTGAGGGTGACGTGTTTCTCTCTCTCATAGAGGACGACGCGTCGCCTGGCGTCCCCTATGAGGTCGGCGATGCCCCGAAGCGGTGTCGGCTCCGATATCTCCGGGATGGTGAACCGTCCCGACTGGCGGGAGGCCTCGACGG
>MVQQ01000256.1 GCA_002067555.1 Syntrophorhabdus sp. PtaB.Bin184 | reverse complement strand
CGCGCTCAAAAAAATCAAAAAAATCTCTTGACAACGTGAGGGCCGGTCAGGTAGAAAATACTACATGTAGTGTGGATATCTAGTTGACATACTATATGTAGTGTTTCGGAGGGGGATTGCACTGCGGTTGACTTTCGGGAAGTATAGCCTTTCTTAACAGGACGAATCACAAAAGTACATAATCTGATAGGGGGATGCATGGAAACAACGGATCTGAATTTGTTTGTCAGAACCTCGGAGGAGAGCATTGCCGGGTGGGACCGGTCGAAGATCGTTGACGCGCTCATCAGGGAAACGCTGATCGATCGCGACACGGCCGGTGAGATCAGCAAGGAAGTGGAACAGATGATCAGGCGATCCGGTATCGAGGTCATCACCGCACCCCTCATCAGGGAGCTTGTGAACGCGAGATTGATCGAGAAGGGACTTGAAAGCTCCAGGAAGATGCATACCAGGCTCGGTATGCCGCTGTACGATGTGGACAGCCTCATCCTCCACCCCAACAAGGAGAATGCCAATGTGCCCCACGGCCCGGAGGCCACGAACCTGACCCTGGCGGAGGGCATCAAGAAGGAATACGCACTCCTGTCCGTCTTCTCCCAGGAGGTTGCCGACGCCCACATGAACGGGGACATACACCTCCATGACCTTGGCTTTGTGGACAGGCCGTACTGCAGCGGTCAGTCCCTCGAGTATATCAAGAAGTTCGGGCTCGACCTGCCCCACTCCCTGTCCATGGCGAAGCCGGCAAAGCATGCCGAAGTGCTCCTTGCCCATCTCGTGAAGTTCGCGGCGGCCCTGCAGAGCCATTTCGCGGGTGCCATAGGCTGGGACGCCATTAACATCTTTTTCGCGCCTTACATCGAGGGGATGAGCGACAACGACGTGAAGCAGCTTGCCCAGATGCTTATCTTCGAATTTTCCCAGCAGGCGGTGGCGAGGGGAGGCCAGGCGATCTTCACCGATATAAACATCTACTGGGAGATACCGAAGCATTTTGTCAGCGTGCCGGCCATCGGCCCCAACGGCAAGTTCACGGGCAAGACGTACGGGGAGTACGAGAAAGAGGCGCAGCGCTTCGCGTGGAAGCTTTTCGAGGTTTACAAGGAAGGAGACGGGGCAGGGCGGCCCTTCTTCTTCCCGAAACCCATCGTTCATATCACAGAGAAGTTCTTTCACACCGACGGCCACATGGATTTCCTGAACCTCATCTGCGACGTCGCCGCCGACAAGGGCAATACCTACTACGTCTTCGACAGGGGAGAAACGGCCAAGATCTCGGAATGCTGCCGCCTGAGCTTCAAACTCGAGGAAAGCGATCTTCTTGATGCGAAGGAGCCCTGGAAGATGCGCTACTGCGCCCTCCAGAACGTATCCCTCAATCTGCCGAGGCTTGCCTATATGGCGAAGAACGACGACACACGGCTTTTCAACCTCATCACGGAAAGGTTTGTCCTTGCCGTCAAGGCCCACAAGGAGAAACGGGTATTCATGGAGAAGCTCCTCTCCCTGGGGGAGAACGGACCGCTCGCGCTGCTCACGATGAACAGGGACGGGATGCCCTATCTCAGGCTCAATCTTGCATCGCACCTCATCGGCATGGTCGGTCTCAACGAGATGGTGCAGATACACACCGGCGAGGAGATGCACGAATCAAAGCGGGCGCTGAAGTTCGGCATCAAGGTTATAGCCCACATGAACCTCCTTACGGAGAAAATGCGGCGGCAGGAGAATATAAAGATCGTCCTGGAACAGACTCCGGCGGAGAGCACGAGCTATCGGTTCGCGCGCCTGGACCTCAGGTATTTCTCTCCTCACGCCGGCAGGATAATGAAAGGGGACATCGCTTCTGGTGAGGTCTATTACACGAATTCGACGCATCTCAACGTGAAACACGCCATGAATCCCATCGAAAGGGTGACCACGGAGGGGTTATTCCATCCCCTCATCGAGGCAGGTTCAATATCGCATGTCTGGCTCGGAGAGGCGCAGCCGTCGAAGGAGGCCATCGCCGACTTCGTCATCAAGACGTTCAGGCACACGACAAACGACCAGATCGCCTTCTCTCCGGAATTCACCACATGCAACAAGTGCCACAGGACGGGGCGGGGTCTTTCCGATACCTGTTCGTATTGCGGTTCCACCGATGTGGACGGCATTACGAGAATAACGGGCTACTTCACCAAGGTATCGAGCTGGAACAAGGGCAAATTGGGGGAACTCAAGGACCGCTACCGCAATATGGAGTTTTTCTCCGAAAAGCGCAAAGCGGCTGCAAACGATTAGAGTACCGACAGATGCTATAAAACTCAAGGAGGAACCATGGGGACAGTGAAGATCTTTTACAAGGATGATTGCCCGTTGTGTCCGATGGCGAAACAGCTGAAGGACCACCTGCGGGAAAGAAACGTTGCCGTTGACGACTACAATGTTGGAACGACGGAAGGTCTTGCCGAGGCGACATTCTATCGCGTCATGGCGTTACCTACGATCCTTGTTGAAGACGAGTCGGAGAATTCCCTGGGTGAATGGAGGGGCAACGTGCCTCATATCGACGAGGTGCTCAGTGCAGTCCAAAGTGCCTGATTGCCCGGCCGTAAAGGGTTTCATTGAAACCAGTTTTGTAGACTGGAAGGGGTGCCTGTCGTCCGTTGTTTTTCTCGGCGGCTGCAATTTCAGGTGTCCCTTTTGCCACAATCGAGACCTCGTTCTCAACCCGGGAGGGCTCGAGGACGTTCCGATCGAGTACGTCGTGGCGACCATCAGGAAATACAAGGCCCAGTGGGTTGACAGGATCGTGGTGACCGGGGGTGAGCCGACGATCCACAAGAACCTGTACCGGCTTATGGGTCTCTTGAAAGGTGAAGGGATGACGGTCAAGCTTGACACAAACGGGTCGAACCCTTCCGCCGTGAAGGGTCTCTTTGGCGACGGCCTCGTGGACTCGATCGCCATGGATGTCAAGGGCCCCCTGGACCGTTATTCCCGGTGGTGCGGCATCAACGTGGATGAGCGGAAGGTGCAGGAAAGCATAGAATTCATCCTGAGTTCCGGGATCGATCATTACTTCCGGATGACCGTCGTCCCTTTTCTCCACAGGGAAGAGGATGTCTACACGGTGGCCAGATATCTTCGGGGGGCGAAGGATTTCATCATCCAGACATTCAGGCCCGATGTTACCCTGAACACTGCCTTCTCCCGGATAAGACCTTTCAGCCCTGACAGAATGGACCGGATTAAGGCGAACGTTTCCGATATCATGTCCGGAGTGAGTATCGGGGAAAAAGAAGACAGGCCGGAACTAGGCATTGCCGGCAGAACGGACCAGGATAACCTGTATAGTTGACAACAGGGAACAGGAAAGAAGCTTCTTTTCTGTTCCCTACCTCTTTTATTCCAGAAAACTTTCCAATCTTTTCCGCCGTGAGGGGTGTTTCAGTTTGCGCAGGGCCTTTGCCTCTATCTGGCGGATACGCTCACGGGTCAACCCGAATACCTCTCCGACCTCTTCGAGGGTATAATCCGTCTTTTCACCGATGCCGAGCCTCATCCGGATAACCTTTTCCTCCCGAGGGGTCAGCGTGGAGAGGACCTTGTCGATCTCCTCCTTGAGGGAGATGCTGACGAGTTCGTTGAAGGGCGACGGCGATTTCGGGTCTGCAATGAAGTCGCCAAGTTTTGATTCGTCGTCACCGATGGGGGTCTCTATGGAGATGGGTTCGTTGGAGACCTTCATTATCTTCCGCACCTTTTCGAGGGGGAGGCCCGCCTTCAGGGATATCTCATCGAGATTTGGTTCCCGGCCGAGTTCCTGGAAGAGGGAGATGGTGACCTTCGTTATCTTGTTCATGGTCTCGAGGACGTGAACGGGGACCCTGATGGTGCGTGCGTAATCGGCTATGGCGCGCGTGATGGCCTGCCGGATCCACCACGTCGAGTAGGTGGAGAACTTGTATCCCTTCTGGTAGTCGTACTTCTCGGCTGCCTTCATGAGACCCATGTTCCCTTCCTGAATGAGATCCAGGAACGAGAGGCCCCTGTTGAGGTATTTCTTGGCAATATTGATGACAAGCCTCAGGTTTGCCTGTATCAGGCGGTTCTTGACCGTTTTGAGGCCGTTTTCGATCTCACCGATCTCGAGAAGTCTCTTTTTTACCTTCCGCGCTTCCTTTTCATCCATGAACTTCAGCTGTCTCTGGACCTTGCGGATGATCTCTTCAAGGACCTTCTTGTTGAGATTGAGGTTTATGAGGTTTTCCTCGACCTTCTTTTCCAGGGCCTTGAGCTTTTTTTCATTGAGTTTTTTCGTGGCCTCGTTGACCCTGACGGAACTCCTTCTGAGCTCTTCCTTTTTCTCGTGCTGGTTCCTGATGCTGTTGATAAGGGAGACCGTCTTTTTTCTGTACTTGTCCTCGTCCTTCTTGGAATAGTTCAACTCGTCGATGTTTTTGACGACATCTATTATGTTGATGGCCTCTTTCTTGAGAAGTGAGGCGATCTCCATGAGTTCCTGGATGGCGTGGGGCAGGTCGAAGAGCAGGTTCCGTATCATGCGTTCCCCATCTTCGATCTTCTTCGCGATCATGTACTCTTCTTCGGAATTGAGGAGAGATACCCTGCCGATATCCTTGAGGTAGGCCCAGATGATGTTGTCGGTCCTCTCGGAGGGGAACCGCTCCATCTCGCCCCATTCCTGGGATTCTTCCTCCGGGGCGGCCTCGATCTTTTCCTTGATCGTATCGACTATATCGATGTTGGATTCCGTGAGAAAATCGAAGATATCTTCAATGTCCTCAGGGGAGAAGATGTTCTGAGGGAGATAGTCGTTGATCTCGTCGGGCGTCAGGTATCCCTTTTCGGTTCCTATGTCTACGAGGTGCTGGATTTCGCTATGGTTTTTGATGGTCATCTATTCTCCGGGCAGTAAAAAATGCCCTAACTCGCTGGTTCTAGGGCATTTTCTGTGTTCGTCCACGTATCTACAAAGTAAATATACCAATTGGGTGTTATTTTTGTCAAGGTCGATTTCAGCCCTTTGTGAATTCGCCCACGAAGAGGATTATCGGAGAGATTTGAATTGACTAAAGGGAAAATGGATTATATAAGTGTCTAATATGCCAGAAAGGGGGTTTCGATGTTCAAGAAGATACTCTGTCCCGTAGATTTTTCGGAGTTTACAAAGGATGTGATCACCTGTGCCGCCGACATATCGAAGCAATATGGTGCGGAACTCCATGTGCTCCACGTCATACCCAACCTGACCTACTTCACCCCCTATGAATCGTTCCTGACGCCCGAAAATCTCGTGGCCATGGAGAAGAACATACAGGACGAGGTGGACCGGGACTTCAAGAAGGTCCTGGGTGAGGTCGGCATCGATGTCAGGAAGGTCGTCAGGACCGGCGTGGCCTTCGTGGAGATCATCGACTATGCCAAGACGGAGGGGATAGACCTCATCGTCATGGGCACCCACGGACGCAGCGGCATAGAGCACATCCTCATAGGGAACGTGGCGGAGAAGGTGGTGCGAAAATCCCCCTGTCCCGTGATGACCATCAGACCCAGGGGAAAAGAGTTCAAGATGCCGTGAAAGACGGCTTGAGCCGCTTGAATCGCTTGAATGTTTAAAAGAAACCGGTTTGTTCCCGGTCCCGTATGACCATCCGGCTAAGGCGCGAAGGATTCTTCTGATGGGTCCTATGGGTCCAATATGTTCTATACGCCCTATCTCGTCCTATAGGTCCTATTTTCTTACTCTTTCTTCCCTATCTTCTTGTTCAATTCTTTTAGATTCCCGACACTTACTATCTCTATCCCGTCGGAGATGGCGCCGTCGGCGGGGCAGAAGATCCTTTTTATGCCGATGCGCTGGCACTCCTTGATCCTGAGGTCCATGCTCACCGTTTTTCTGATCTCCCCGGTGAGTCCGACCTCTCCGAAAAAGGCCGTCTCTCGACCGAGAGTGGCCTCCTTGTAACTTGAGAGTATCGATGCGGCGACGGGCAGGTCGACGGCGGGTTCGTTCACCTTCATGCCCCCCGTCACGTTCACGTAAATGTCCCTGTCAAAAAAAGGCTTTCCCACCGTTTTTTCGATGACGGAGATGAGGATGAAGAGACGGTTTACGTCGTAACCGAGGGAGAGCCTTCTCGGGATGGAGAAGTTTGTTTTCTGAGTTATGGCCTGCACTTCGAGAACGATGGGCCGCGATCCCGTGATACAGGGGAAGAGGCTGCTCCCTTCGCCGATATCACCCCGCTGAGACATGAAGAAGTGGGAAGGGTTCTCGACACTTACAAGACCATCGCCGGTCATCTGGAATATCCCCACCTCTTCGACGGCGCCGTACCGGTTCTTGATGGTCCTGAGCATGCGGTAGGGGAGCATCTTGTCGCCCTCGAAATACAGGACCGTATCGACCATGTGCTCCAGGACCTTGGGGCCCGCTATGACACCCTCTTTGGTGACATGGCCTATGAAGATGAGGCTGGTGTCGAGGGCCTTTGCTTCCATTGTAAGCCGCGTGGATACGTCCTTGACCTGGCCCATGCTTCCCGGCAGCATGGGGAGCTTCGGGTTGTAGACGGCCTGAACGGAATCGACGATGACGAGGGCGTAGCGCTCCTCGTTGAGCGCCGTCAGGATATCGTCGAGATGATTGGTGGTGAGAAAGGCAAAGCCCGCCGTGAGCCTGAGCCTCTTTTTCCGGGACGCAAGCTGTCTGAGGGATTCTTCCCCGGAAACATAGAGGACCTTGAGGCCGTGTTCGGTGAGCCTTGCGGCCACCTCGAAGCAAAGCGTCGTTTTGCCTATGCCGGGATCGCCGCCGAGGAGGATTGCCGACCCTATCGTCATTCCGCCGCCCAGGACCCGGTCCATTTCTCCTATGCCCGTCGCAATCCTCTCCTCGTCTGCAAGCTCTTCATCGGCAAGAATGACGGGCCGGTGCGGTTCCTTACCGTCCGCCTTTGACGCGGGTGCGAATTCCCTGAAGGTATCCCATCCCTGGCACATGGGACATTTCCCCAGCCATTTCAAGGTTTCATACCCGCAGGATGAGCAGACGAAGACGGTCTTTTTTGCCATGTCACACCACTGAAGCCCCTGTGTGCAGCTTGATCAACCGGAGTTGGTACTCCATGAGCCTGACGAGCCATTCCCTGGTTCTCGGAAGCTCCCGGGGGGACACTTCGAAGGTCAGGGTGCCATTGTAACCCAGTCTTCGGACCGTGTTCAGGAATTTGGCGATGGGAAGATTGCCTCTGCCCAGAAAGAGATGGCTTTCGTGCTCGCTTGAGTCACTGAGATGGATGTTTCGCAGTCTGCCTGTCCTGAAAACCTTTATGAAAGGGGCAATGATATCCACCCCAAAGCTGGCGAGATGGGTCGTGTCGAAGGTGAAATAAAGGTTATGCTCCTCGCCGAAGGCGACGAGATCGTTGATATCATTGAGAATATATGATGTGAGCATAAGGTGTTTGCCTTCTCGGGGCATGTTCTCGATGGTGAGCGCGATATCGGCACAGTCGAGCTCCCTCTGAAAATCCTCGATGCTTTTCAGCCACCGGGCGAAGCCGATCTCCATCGTCAGCCAGGCGGGGGGGTGGAAATTGACGAGGCCCGCCCCGAGGACGCGTGCTATATCGATGGTCCTTTTCAGCTGGTCTACTTTTGTGCCCCATTTGTTCATTTTGAGAAACGGGGCATGGATGGTGAGAACGGGAAGGATTTCCAGACAGGCCTGAACCCTGTCCAGGTAGCCGTCGCTCATGAAATGCTGATCTATGACGAGCTCACAGCCGTCGAACCCACCCTCGCGCGCAAGGATGAAGATCTCCTCGATGGGGAGATGATACAGGCATCCTGTGGAAAATAGGTATTTCATACGATAACGATGCTGTCATCAGTATCGGTGATTATCCTGCATTCTCCGTTCCTGTAGTGGATGGTGTTCTCGTATCCGCAGCAACCTTTTTTCGGGAAGACCATTTTCGGCTCGATCGCGAAGACGGCCCCGTCTTCTATGGAGTAGGTATGGCTGGCGGCTATGTAGGGAAGCTCCGCCAGTTCGATGCCGATGCCATGACCGAGGAACCGCACTTTGTGCGGTTTGTACCCGAGATAGTACTCCCCGTACCCGAGTTTGTCCCCGAGTTCTCTGGAGTACTCGAAGAGTTCCCTGCTCGTGTATCCTTCGACGACCTTGTCCAGTACCCGGTCATGGATCTCCCGACAGGCATCATACGCTCCGACAAAGATATCCGGCATGGAACCGATGGCATACATCCGGGTCTGGTCCACCTGGTAGCCATGGTAGCAAATGCCGAAATCCACGAGAATGGGTTCGTTCTTCCTGATCTTCTTGAGACTGGCTCCGACGGGAAACGCCGGGGAAAGACCGAGCCCGCCCATGGGAGAATCGGATTGGCTGACTATGCTACCCGTCCGCCCGCTCAGGATGTGCCAGGTGTAGGCTTCGTAATTGAGTGAGCGCACCCTCAGAAGACCCTCGTGGCCCAGCGATTTGGCGTAGGCCTCCATCTGTCCGCCCACCTCGATCTCCGTGACCCCCTCCCGCAGGAATTCCGGCACGCGGGCGTACACCTTCCTGCCGATCTCGGCGGCTTTCTCCATGAGGGCTATCTCGAAGGGGGACTTACGTTTGCGAAGTTCTTTTGTGAGAGGCGAAGAGTCGACGAATTCGACATTACCGAAAAGCCCTTGGAACTTTATCACGTCGTTGTAAGGCATGACATCGAGCTGCATGCCCAGGCGTTTCATGGGTTTCACGTGCTGCGGAATGTCCTTGACGGACCGGTAGGGTACGATGTTCCCCAGGGGGGACTCCCTGCGGGCTCTTGATATCTCGCGCTTGACGAAAAGGGTCGGTTCAGCGTCGAGAGGTACGAAAAGCAGGGAGTCCTGCATTGTGCCGGAGAGGTAATAATAGTCAATTTTGTAATGAAAAAAGGCCCCATCGAGAGAGGCCTTTTCCATTAACGTCTTCAGCTTTGCGATGCGTGCGTCTATCTCTTCTTTTGGTGCATATTTCATATGTGGTAGTTACTCGTCCTTCCAGACCGCTTTTCTCTTGTCCATGAAGGCACTTATCCCTTCGATCGCATCCTTTGTCTTCATGCAGCCGTCGAGGTACATGATCTCGGACATCCGGAGGGCTTCGAGGAAGTTGACGTTGAGACTTGCCTTGATGGCGCGCCTTGTCCACATTGCCACGGGCCTGCTGTGCTTGAGGAAATCGGCCATGTATTTCTCCGCTTCCGCCTTGAAGTTCTCAGCGGGCAGAACGGCGTTCACGAGACCGAGCGCCTCAGCCTCTTTGGCACCGATTATCTTGCCTGTCAGGATAAGCTCGTAGGTCTTCTTGAGGCCGATGATCTTCGAGAACCACGCCGCAGCGATGGGAGGGAACACGCCGACCGCGATCTCGGGCTGGCCTATCTTTGCCTTCTCGGAGGCGATGACGATGTCGCAGAAGGCCATGAGCTCGCATCCACCACCGAGCGACCTGCCGTTGACGAGCGCCACCGTCGTGCAGTCCAGCTCTTCCATGACCCGGAACATCCTGTGGAACACCTCGATCATGTCGAGGACCTTGTCCTCGGTGTGGTCGGCCACGTCGACGCCGTCGCAGAAGGCCTTTTCTCCGGCGTGATCAAAGACGAGAAGCTGGATCGTCGGGTCCTTCTTGACGTCCATGATCGCCTCGACGATCTCCCTCATCATGAGTATGGTCAGCCAGTTCGAGGGCGGCTCGTTAAGGGTTATCGTTGCAACCTTGTTCTTCTTTTCGAATGCTATATGCGTGAAAGCCATGATGGTTCTCCTTCTTTCAAAAAAAATAGGGGGGATGTGCTCCCCCCTAAGGTTTTCCTCATGATCACTTCTGAGGTTTGCCGAGAACTTTTTCCATGAAGGTATCGTCCATGAGAACGCCGTCCGCGACGCCCTTGCGGTATCCGATGAAATCGATGGTGTCCGTTCCCGTGATCTTCTTGGTGTTGAACGCGCCGAACCCGAGGAAGGCCTCGATGCCCATGTTGGCCGCGAGCCAGTGACGGTGCTCGTTCTTGTTGGTATCCCAGAAGAATTTCTTTTTCTGGCGGACGCCGTCAATGGATTTCATGAGGCAGCCCGGGAAGAGGTTCGCGTAGGCCCACATGATCCTGTCGATCTCCGCATCCATGAGGGAGAAATCAACGGCCCCGGCTTTCTGTTTGTCGCCGACCCATGCCCGCGCATCCTTGAACTCCTGACCGGCCTTGTTCTCGCCGTAGACGATCTCGCCGTTGTCGAAGAACTTGTCGGTGATGACCTGCGGGTTCCGTACCCAGTTGCCCTTGTCGTCTTTCAGGACGGGGAATGCCTTGGTGATAAGGCCTTTCCACACCATCTTGTAGGCGGACCACATCTCGCAGCTGATGCAGCTCCACATGGCATCTTCGATGCTCATGTAGGAGGGGAGGAAGTCGGAGGCGCCGCCGACAGGGGCGGAACCGTGCCTGGGGCCTGCCTGGCCGAAAATGGAAAGGTCAGAGGCCAGGGTGAGGTCGCAGGCTGTGCCGATCTCCTGGCCGCCGGCAACCCTCATGCCGTTCACGCGGCAGACGACCGGTTTCTTGCACATAAGGATGGAGTCGACCATGTTGTTGAAGAGCTCCATGTATGCACCGTATTCTTCCGGCCTTCTGCTGTAATACTCTGAGTACTCTTTCGTGTTGCCGCCGGTGCAGAATGCAAAGGGACCCGTACCGGTGAAGACGACACCCACGACCTCGCGGTCAACGGATGAATTCTCGAAACCGGCGATGACGCCCTTGACCATCTCCGTCGTGTAGGAGTTGAACTGTGCAGGGTTGTTGAGCCTGACCCACGCGACGTACAGCCCGGGGACGACGTTGCCCTTGTTGTCTTTCAAGGGTTTCTTTTCATAAACTACGCAGGGGGCTTCCGTTCCCCAGTGCTGATCGGTAAACCTGAAATGATCTTTCTTCTCATGTTCTCTTGGCATCCATTCTAATCCCATACTTTTCCTCCTAAAAGTTTTTGTGTAGAACCTTAAAAATCAGGTTTCAGGACAACGCGTTTCGCAGGTGATCCTGCCTTGTGGATCTCGTCAAAGGTTGCTGCGATGGTGCTCATCGGCCGTACTTCTACGAAAGGATCGATATTGATCTTTTTGCTGAGGACCATATCGAGCACGATCGGATAGTACTCGGGCAGACAGCCCCAGGTGCCGATTACCTCGGCATCGAAGGCCATGAGCTTGGAGAACATGTATTCGCTTTTCGACATACCAAAACCAACGAGGACAAGCTTGCCCACAAAGGTAAGCAGGTCGAGAGCCAGCTCCTGGCCGGCTTTGGAACCGGTAACCTCAAAGATCTTCCAGCTTGTGTTGGGAAGTCCCCCGGCTTTGCAGATGTTTCGCCATTCGCCGACGACATCCTTGTTTGTTTTATCGAGGGTGCTGATGACATGGTCACAGCCATATCCCAGAGCCCTCTGGAGTTTTTCCTGGTTCCTGGCGATGCCAATGACGGTCTTTGCGCCAAGGGCTTTCGCGGTCTGCGCCATGTACACACCGACACCACCGGTTGCGCCTATGACGATGACGTTGTCGCCAGGCTGAAGGTCTCCTCTTTTTGCCGCCTGGTAGGGGGTTGTGGCCGCGTCGGCAATGATGGATAACTGCTCGAGGGCATATCCCTTCTTGTCAGTCACCGGGCAGAGGTCAATGGTGGGGACGGGGATGTGGCTTGAAAAACCGCCGTACACTCCGATGGAATTGCCGGGCATTTTCTGCGCCAGGCACCTGTTGCCCCTTCCGGTCTTGCAAAGGATGCACTGTCTGCAGGGCATGACTGCGGGAATGATGACCTCTTTGCCTATCCAGGCCGCCTCACCGGCTACAACGGTGCCGGATATCTCGTGGCCCAGTGCCAGAGGTGGTTTGCTGACCGTGGGAACGCCATCATAGAAATAGCCCAGGTCGGTGTGACACACACCGCAGCCGGCGACCTCAACCAGAACCTCTCCTGCCTTCAGTTCGGGAACCGGTATCTCAACCTTTTCGAGTTTGCCGGGGGTTGTCTCTTTTGTCTCCCTGTTATAGACGGTGGGTTGCACCATCTGCCACTGTTTTATTGTTTTTGGTACATCAGCCATTACGACACCTCCTTATTTATTTGAACGAAACCTGATCACCTCCCTCAATCCGTTACGTCATTCCGTAACCGCCATCCACGCACAGCAGCTGGCCCGTGATGTAGCGGGCGTCATCGGAAGCGAAGAACACGAAGGCCGGCGCGACATCTTCCGGGTCCGCGTATCTTCCGAGAAGGATACGTTTTGTGTAGATCTCTTTGAGCTTTTCGTCCGTCGATATGGTGTGTGTCATCTCGGTGGTGACGATGCCCAGGGACACGACATTGGCCGTGACGTTGAATTTGGCGAGCTCCCGCGCCATTGACTTGGTCATGGAGATCACCCCGCCCTTGGCGGCGCTGTAGTTGATCTGACCGATGGTGCCGACCACGCCGGCAACGGAGGTTACGTTGACGATCCTGCCGTAGTTCTGCTGCATGAAGTACTTCGATGCGGCCTTGGCCATGAGCCAGGGGCCTCTCATCTGGACGTTTACTACCTCATCCCAGGTTTCCACACTCATCTTGTGCATCATCGAGGGTTTCGAGATACCCGCGTTGTTGATGATGATGTGGACCGACCCGAAGGCCTCGGCGCAGGTCTCCACGATCCTCTGGGCATCCGCCTCCTGGCCGACATCGCCCTTCACGGCGACGGCCTTTCTGCCCATCCCCTTGATCATTTCGACAACCTCGTCCGCCGCCTTCTGGTTTCCGGCGTAGTTGATGACCACGTTCGCGCCTTCCTGGGCAAAGGCCAGGCTGATGGCCCTCCCCACACCTCTGCCGCCACCCGTTACAATTGCGTTCTTACCCTCTAACTTCATAACGGCCCTCTCCTTTTCGTCGTTTTCTGAACTTCTCAAGGGTACTGCAGCTTCATTTGTGAAAAATTTTATAAACCTAATATTATCTTTCAGGCGGGAGCTATGTCAAGATAAAAAGTCTTGATATTAGGGGTATTCCGGCTTTTCGCAAAGGCCTGTCAACGGGAATTCAAAAATGGTGTTCTGTTGGCTCCCGAAGGGGCGACGGGGAGCCTTTTTCGCTTGAAAAAAGCCGGGATATGGTTAATCATTGAAAAGACAGAAAAACCCCAATTTCATTGAAAGGTTGTTTATCATGGAAAAACAAAGGCGTCTTCGTCTCACCGTTCTTTGCGAGAATGTGGTTGCTAATCTGCGCGGTATCGGGGAGCACGGTTTTGCCGTTTTTGTGGAAACGGAGACCGGGACCTATCTTTTCGATACCGGCGTCGGCATTGGCATCCTCAGAAACTCCCTCACCTTTTCGAGGGACCTGCGATCGGTTCAAAAGATCCTGCTGAGCCACGGCCACTACGATCACACCGGGGGGCTGAAGGATGTTCTCAGCGTGACGGGACCGGTAGAGGTCCACGGTCATCCCGCCATATTCGATGAGAAATATGCCCTGGAGCGTGCGGGAGAGGACATGACGGTCCGTTTCATCGGCATACCCGAAAGGAGAGAGTTCCTGGAGGCGAGGGGCGCGGATTTCCGTCTGGCCTCCGGTTTCCGCGACATTGCGAAGGGGGTGTATCTCACCGGCGAGATACCCCGCCTTTCATCCTTTGAAACGGGGGACAAGCGCCTCGCCGTCAGGAGGGGGGACACCTATGATGTCGACACCTTGCCCGACGACGGAGCGCTGGTCATATCCACGGAGAGCGGACTCGTTGTCGTTCTCGGGTGTGCCCACGCGGGGCCGGTGAACACCCTGGAACATATTCGAAAGCATCTTCCCGGCGTGCCCATCCGGGCGGTCATTGGGGGTACCCACTGGAGCATACTCCCCGAGGATGCCGTGGACCTGTCGATTAAGGCCCTCGTGGATATGGAGATCGGCACGGTCGGTGTTTGTCATTGCACCGGCATCACCTATGCGGCCAGATTGATACGGGAACTGGGCGAACGGGGTTTCTATGCCTCGGTGGGGACCGTGTTCGAGGTGTGACCGATGGTCCGCGCGCCGCGCAAGGGAGCATGGAGGCGAACGGGCATCATGAGGCAAAGCACCCGGTGCTCAGAAAGCCACCGGCACCGGGGACGGATCCTTCACCCTGTCATTTCTGTCCCTCTATGGGTGGCTGTGAATTGAACTGTCACGGATACAGTTTAGATATATGATCAAGGAGGAATATATGCCAGTTGTACTGGAATCGTTGAAGGACGATGTTTTTACCATCACGTTGAACAGGCCGGACAGGAAGAACGCCATGGATTACGACCTTCTCAAGGGGCTCTACGAGGCGATGAAGAACGCCGCCCGCGAGAAGGTGCCTCTGGTTGTCATCCGGGGTTCGGGAGGGGCATTCTGCTCCGGTGGGGACATAATCGCCTTCAGAGAGGCCGGGGACGCCGAGGCGCTCATCGACGCCGAAGCGGCCGTCCTCAACGAGAGCATAAAACTGATCCGCAACATCCCCGCCATCGTCATTGCCGTCATCGAGGGTGTGGCCGTCGGGGCGGGGGTGGGCCTGGCGCTCGCCTGTGACCTTTCGATAGCAACGAAGAAGACCATCATGAACATGGGGTACCGCAGGATCGGGCTTACCCCGGACGGAGGGGGCAGCATCCTTCTGCCCCGCATCGTCGGAGCGAAGCTTTTCAACGAACTCTACCTGCTTTCCCGGAACGCTACCATGGATGAGGCAAAGGACCTGGGGCTCATCAATTTTCTGTGCGATGATGCTGAGGTGGACAGTAAGCTCGACGAGCTCATCCGAAGCCTGAAGGCGCTCCCCATGGAGACGATGGGCAAGTTCAAGGACCTCGTGAACCGCTGCCTCTTCTTCGGCTTGGAGACACACCTCGACATGGAACGGCGCTACGTGGCGGACCTTGCCGCTCAACCGCTCTTCAAACAGAGGCTCGATGAGTTTTTCAGGAGAAAATAGAGCGTGACGGGCCTCTACCTTTTCGCGATAGCGGCCTACATCTGTGTTCTCTGGCTCACCGGGGCCTTCGTTACACGGAAGTCCCGGTCAGCCGATGCTTATCTCGTGGCCTCACGGGGGCTGTCGGTGCCCTTCATTGCCGTTCTCATCGCCGGTACGTGGATAGGGGGCGTCTCCATCGTGGGCATGGCTCAGGGTTCCTTCATCCACGGCCTGTCCGCGCTGTGGTTCCAGGCCGGTATCTGGATAGCCATGTTTGTTACCGCCATGATCCTCCCCCGGGTCCTTTCGGGCAGGAAGACCTATTCCATTCTCGACGTCGTAGGGGGCCTCTATGACAGGAAGACGACGCGGCTTGCCGGTTTGCTCCAACTCGTTTTTTCCATCTGGATCGTGACGATGCAGATCGTGGGCGGCGGTGCCATACTCTCCGTTCTCTCGAAGGGGACCATTTCGTTCAACGGGGGCATGGTCCTCACCGCTGTTGTCTTCACTCTTTACAACGTGATGGGTGGTTTCGTCGCCACGGCGTATACGAACCTCATCCATATCGTTGCCATCGTGTTCGGCATCTTTCTCGGCGGTCTTTACGTCATCTTCTCGACGGGCGGTTTGCAGGCCATGGCCGGGCAGGGTGGCCACTACTACACCCTTTTCGGGGACCTCGGCGTCTTCCAGGCACTGAGCTGGGCCTTCATCAACTTTACCCTGGGGGTTCTCGCGCAGCCCGTCATCAACACCGCATCCTCGGCGAGGACCTTCACGGAAGGGAGGAGGGGAATAGTGATCGGCAACCTGATCGCCATCCCCGTTGTCATCATGGCAGCCCTTTGCGGGATAATCGCGAAGTACCGTTTTCCGGAGATAAATTCCCTTGCGGCCCTTCCGGCACTCATTGCCATAGTGCCTCCCTGGGTCGCCGTTTTCTTCCTCATCAGCATGTGGGCGCCTCTCATGAGCTCCGGCTCCCCTTTCCTGATGGGAGCCACCACCCTCGCCGTGAAGGGGTACATCGCGCCCCTTCTCAACATTCAGAGCGACTGGAAGATCCTTCTCACATCGCGCCTGACGACGCTTCTTATCGGGGGATTGTCCCTCGCCCTGGGGTTTTTCGTGAGGGAGATACTGCGCGAGGTGACCTGGCTGGCGGTATTCTTGAGCGCCATAGTCTACGTCGTCTTTGCCGGATGGTTCGCGCGGGGTGTGAGAAGCTCCTGCGCATTCGCCGCACTCCTCGGCGCCGTCGTCATCATGGCCCTTTCCTTTGTCACGGGGCTGCAAAGGACGATCCACCCCCTCTGGCCCGTTACGGTCTGGGTTGCCGTGGTGATGGGGATCGGTCTTCTAACCCGCGAAAGGGGCGTCGGGAACCCCTAAATGGCTGTACACTTTTTCCGGTATGTGGTAATAATGACAGCATACTCAAACAAATCCAAAGAGAAGCAGAAACTTGCACAATGAGGAGGACCCATGAATCTTGTCGAACGGGCAAAAGACATTATGTTCAAACCTGCGGCCACGTGGGAAACGGTCAAGGCTGAACAGACGACCGTCAAGGAGCTTTTCACCTCCTACGCCGTGATCCTGGCCATCATCCCGGCTGCTGCCGGGTTCATAGGGATGTCCCTCATAGGAACTTCCATGCTCGGGATGCACTTTCGCATCCCCTTCATATCGGGCCTTTTTCATGCCATCATCTCCTACGTCCTGACACTTGTCGGGGTCTATGTCGTCGCGTTCATCATCGATGCCCTGGCACCTTCCTTCGATTCACGCAAGGACATCCTTTCCGCGGCGAAACTGGCAGTCTTCTCCTTCACGCCTGCCTGGATAGGCGGCATCTTTATGATCATACCGGCACTCGGCATAATCACGCTGCTTGCCTCCCTCTACGGGCTCTATCTTCTCTACACGGGTCTGCCCGTGCTGATGGAAACACCGAAGGAGAAGACACTGGGATATTTTGTTGTCGTTATCATCGTCAGCATCGTGGTTTCCCTGCTGATCAACGTGCTGGCCCGTCTCGTTCTTCCCTCGGGCCCGATGATGTTGCCGTAGGGAGGGGGGTTACCACTCGCGGCGGTTTCTTACTTCAGTATAGTATTACCGCTCACCGATTTGAGCGGTCACGATGATGTGAGAATAACAATGGCGTTCTGAGAGAGTTCAGGGCGCCATTTCCATTCTTATGGTTGCCAGACGAAGGCGTCGTGGACCCATAAAGGGTCCGTGGCGCCTTCCTTTATTTTATGGAGGAGGCGTAAAGATGAAAAGGTCTCTTGCACTACTTGTACTCTTCACCCTGTTTGTGCTGCCTGCGGGGTTGGCGTACGCGGAGGTCCAAACCGGCCAGGGGGCGGCCGGGGCCCCTGCACAGGCGGCGCCCGCGGCGGCAAAGGCCGATACCGGGGATACGGCATGGCTTATCGTGGCCACGGCCCTTGTCATGCTCATGACGCCTGGGCTTGCGTTCTTCTACGGAGGAATGGTGGGCAAGAAGAATGTTCTCGGCATCCTGATGCAATGCTTCACCATCCTTTGCGTGATAAGCGTTCAATGGGTGCTTTACGGGTACAGCCTTTCCTTCGGTCCCGGAAAGGGTTTCTGGGGAGGTCTTGAGTGGGTGGGTCTCGAGGGAGTGGGACTTACTCCCTACGCGGACTACGCCGCGACCATCCCCCACCAGCTCTTCATGGTCTTTCAGATGATGTTTGCCGTCATAACCCCGGCGCTCATCATCGGGGCCTTTGCCGAACGCATGAAGTTTGCCGCTTTCCTCATCTTCACGATACTCTGGGCGACCTTCGTCTATGACCCCGTGTGCCACTGGGTCTGGGGAATAGGGGGGTGGCTCAGGGAGATGGGGGCCCTCGATTTCGCCGGGGGAACGGTCGTGCATATCAACGCCGGCATAGCCGCCTTCATGACGGCGGTGTTCATCGGCAGGCGCAAGGGGTCCAGCAGCCACGCGATCCTGCCACACAACCTGCCCTTCACCATTCTCGGGACCGCGCTCCTGTGGTTCGGGTGGTTCGGTTTCAACGCGGGCAGCTCGCTCGGAGCGAACGACATCGCCGTCAACGCCTTCGTGGTCACCAACACGGCCGCCGCCGCCGCGGGGATGACTTGGGCTCTCATCGACTGGATATTCAACAAAAAGCCGACCATGCTCGGCATGGCGACGGGCGCCGTGGCCGGTCTCGTGGCGATAACCCCGGCGGCGGGTTTCGTGAGTGCCCTGTCGGCCGTCCTCATCGGGATCTTCGTCAGCATCTTCTGCTATTTCGCCGTTGCCTGGATCAAACCGAAATTCGGTTATGACGACGCGCTTGACGTCTTCGGCGTCCACTGCGTGGGCGGCATCTGGGGAGCGCTCGCCACGGGTCTTTTCGCCTCCAAGGCGGTGAACCCGGCAGGGGCCGACGGCCTTTTCTTCGGCAACCCGAAACAATTTCTCGTCCAGGTGATCGCCACCGCCGTGACCATCGCTTACAGCTTCGTCGCCAGTTTCATCATTTACAAGGTCATTGACCTCATCGTGAAGGTGCGGGTGCCGGAAAAGGACGAGATCGTGGGTCTCGACCTGACGCAGCACCATGAAAAGGCATATACGATCCTGGAGTAAGGAGGGAGGACAATGAAACTCATAATAGCCATCATACAACCGGACAGACTTGAGTCGGTAAAACAGGAGCTCTACAAGGAGGAGGTGAACCTCATCACCGTCAACGAGGTGCTCGGCCACGGGAGACAGATGGGTGTCACCGAGGTGTACCGCGGGGTGAAAGAGATGGGCAACCTCCTGAGGAAGATCCGTCTCGAGATAGCCGTCAACGAGGACTTCGTGGAGAGAACGATAAAGGCCATCATCAAGGGCGCCCAGACAGGCGAGACGGGTGACGGCAAGATCTTTGTCCTTGACCTTGTCGAATGCATCCGCATCAGGACGGAAGAGAGAGGAGGAGAGGCGATAGGATAAGAAGACGGGCGATGGGTGATGGGTGATGGGTAATAGGAAGAGGCAGAGTTTTTTCCCATGACCCATAACCCATCACCTATGACCTGTGTCTGTCTGTTAACCCCGAATATTTTGTTGTAAATTGGTCGGTGTTGCATTATACTTTAAACGTACATTGACGTACAGATTCCTCAATGACCTCCGAGGGGTTTTCAAAGAAAAGAACAAAGCCGTTCAAAACCAGTCATCGTCTTGGACTAACAGGCCTCAAAAGGCATTCTGTGAGGTGTATTGTGGCGCATTCAGATAGTTTAAGACATTTCCCCATCGTCAAGGTTGTTCCCGTGAGCGTTCTCGACGGTGAAAGATCACGGATGGTCGGTACTGCCCTTGGCGGGATCGTCTCGAGTGCCGTCGAATCGCTTGAGGATCTCCGGTCCCTGTGGGAGGCCGATCACGACGACGATACCCTGAAAGAAAGTTTTCAGAAGCTTCACTATCAGCTTGAGTACCTCAGGAAATGCCTGAACGGTGACTGAGGCTTCGGATCCCCTTCGCGGGCGTTCCCGCCCGGGGAGCGGGGAAAGTGAGGCACGACGACATGGAAAAAAGGCTTCTCATAATAAAGCAGGTTGAGCAGGAAGGCCCGGGATACATAGCGGACATCTTTTCCGAGGACGGGTGGACCGCGGAGGTCCTCGAAATGTCGGGCGCCGGGACGCCGCTTCCCCGTGACCTTGACGATATCGGCGGGATAGTCATCCTGGGCGGTCCCATGAATGTTTACCAGGAGGATGCCTATCCCTTTCTGAAGGACGAAGAGTCCCTCATCAGGCGCGCCCTTATCGATCAGGTGCCGCTTCTCGGCATCTGCCTCGGCGCGCAGCTCATCGCGAAGACCTGTGGCGCCGCCGTGACAAGATCGCCAAGAAAGGAGATCGGGTGGTTCACTGTCATGAAAACGTCTGAGGGAATGAAGGACGGCCTCTTCAGGGGCAATCCCCAGCATATGACCGTCTTCCAGTGGCACGAGGACACCTTCGATCTTCCCGGCGACGGTGTCCTTCTGGCGAAGGGCTGGGTCTGTGCCAATCAGGCGTTCAGGATAGGACACAGCGCCTACGGTCTCCAGTTCCACATCGAGGCGACGCCGGAGATGGTGGAGTCATGGATGAGGCATGAAACGGAGGTCGATGTGAAGAGGATCCTCCGCGATGGCAGAAGGATCATGGAGATCTTTGCCGATCAGGGAAAAAGGGTTGTCACCAACTTCCGAAGGATCGCGGAGTCCTCTCTGCAGTACCGCAAGGTCATATCGCGGTTCGTCGACGAAGCACAGAGGCTGGAACACGGATAGATAGACTGGCGGGAGACGGTCTGACGCGGGACCAGAAAAGGAGGCTGCCATGTGTCGCCTGGCTGCGATCACATCCAATGAATACTTAAACCCCATGGAATGCATCGGGGCCCTGGAGACGATGCATGAGGGCCACGACGGCTCGGGGATGGGGCTCATCCTCAAGAACCTGGGTGGAGAGCTTGCTGAGTTCTCCGACTACCCCGTGCTTTCGGGGATCTGCTCCAGGGATGGACTCTATACCTTGGACGAGTATCTCTTTCATGCCGGGTTCCGTTTGAAGCACCAGTGGCGGCCCGCACTGAGGCCCGTAAAGGGCATAAAGCGCAAGGACCACTATTTTGCAAAGGTCTACGACTATCCGGAGGAGTATGAGGACCGGAGCCGGGAAGAGAAGGAGGAACTTCTGATCGAGACGCGGCTCACCCTTCGGCGGATGGGTGAGGCGAACGGCTCGATAACGGTCTTCTCCTTTTACCCGGACATCGTCACCATCAAGGAGGTGGGTGATCCCCTGCAGCTCGGGGAGTTCTTCGGCCTCTCCGATTCCCGCCTGAAGGCGAAGATCATCTTTGCCCAGGGACGGCAGAACACGAATTACGACATCAACCTCTATGCCTGCCATCCCTTCTTCATCCAGGGTTTCGGTTCCATGACCAACGGCGAGAACACGGCCTTCGTGCCTATCAGGGAGTTTCTTGCGAGCAGGGGGTTTGCGGGGTACACGGGGTACGACAGCGACAGCGAGGTCTTTACGCACATCCTCCACTACGCGGTGAAGAAGCTCGGCTATCCCCTCCACTATTACAAGGACGTCATCACGCCCCTTGGCGAGGGCGACCTCGGGCGGCGGGAAGACGGCGAGGTGCTTTCCCTCATGCGGGTGGCCCTTCGGCCGCTGTGCATCGACGGGCCGAACGTCATCATCGGGTTCACTCCCGACGGTTCCTGTTTCATGGTCCACGATGCGAAGAAACTCCGCCCCGGAGTTGTGGGCGGTGTCAAGGGAAAGATCGGGCTCGTGTCGGAGGAGTGCGGGCTCGAGAGCATGGTCCCCGGAAGGGAGAGTGCCAGGGACATCTTCCCCATGAAGCATGACATGGTCATTGTTTCACCGGGAGCGCAGGAGGTGCGGGTATGGAATCAGCTGTACGGCTGGACCACAATCATGAACTGACGGTGAAGGACCTTCCCTATATCGTTGTGTGGCGCGAGGACAGGTGCAAGAGGTGTGGTCGGTGCACCGCCGTGTGCCCCATGTCCGCCATCGAGCCGTCGGTGGTGACGAGGCGGGAGGTAAGCTCCGGGGAGGCGTCCCCGGCTCCGAAAGTCACGCGGAAGACCGTCGTCGTGGTGAGGCAGACCACGGACATCGAACGGTACTGCACCGGGTGCGGCGCCTGCACCCTCGTGTGTCCCAACGACGCCATAGAACCCGTTTTCAATCCCCAGCACAAGTTGCTTTTTCACAAGAACCCGGGAGGGCACCCATACCGCAGGGGCGGCAGACGGAACGATCCCCGGGAATCCACCCTGGACCACCTGAAATTCACGCGCATATCGATGCTCACGGACCCGGCACTCGACGCCGGGCGCCACGAGTTCAGGATACGGACCTATCTCGGGCGCATTCTGCCGCCCGAGGAGATGCCCTTCAGGGTAAAGGAAGACAAGCTGATGCTGGCAGGCGGGAGCGTAAGGTTCGTCCCGCCTGTCCGGGAGATATATCCCGTCATGATCGGCAGCATGTCCGTCGGGGCCCTCTCACCGACGATGTGGGAGGGGCTCGCGATGGGGGTGGCATATCTCAATGAGGTCGACCACATGCCCGTCGTCATGGCGTCCGGTGAGGGTGGCATACCTCCGAGGCTTCTCAAATCGAGGTTCATCAAGTATTTCATCCTCCAGATCGCCTCGGGTTACTTCGGATGGGACGAGATAATCCGGGCGATCCCGGACATGGTCGACGACCCCTGCGCAATAGAGATCAAGTACGGTCAGGGAGCGAAGCCCGGTGACGGCGGGCTCCTCATGGCGGAAAAGGTCACAAAGCTCATATCGGAGATACGGGGTGTGCCGCAGGGCGTGGACCTGCCGTCCCCCCCGACGCACCAGACGAAGTACTCCATCGAGGAGTCGGTGGCGAAGATGATCCAGGCCATGTCCATGGCCTTCGGGTTCAGGGTGCCCGTATACCCCAAGATATCGGGAACGAGGACGGCAAAGGCGGTGCTCAACAACCTGCTGCGGAATCCTTATGCCGGCGGGTTGTCCATAGACGGTGAGGAAGGGGGCACCGGCGCGGCGTATAATGTTTCCCTCGACAAGATGGGACATCCCATCGCGTCGAACATCCGCGATTGCTATCTTGACCTTGCGAGGCAGGGACGGCAGAACGAGCTGCCGCTCATCGCCGCGGGAGGGGTGGGCAAGAAGGGCGGACTCGCGGCCAACGCCGCGGCGCTCATTATGCTGGGGGCGTCGGCGGTGTCCGTCGGAAAGTACATGATGCAGGCAGCCGCCGGGTGTTTCGGAGACGAGATGAACAGGTGCAATATCTGCAATATCGGCAGGTGTCCCCGGGGTATCACCACCCAGGACCCGAGACTCTACCGCAGGCTGGACCCGGAAAAGGTGGCTGAAAGGGTGGTTGAGGTCTTCAGGTCACTGGACGTGGAACTGAGGAAGATCTTTGCGCCGCTGGGCAGAAGCACGGAATTGCCCATCGGCATGTCCGACGCCCTGTGCGCGGACGACGCGGATATAGCGGAGCGTCTGAGGATAGGCTATGTCTGCTGACAGGAAGAGCGGAGCAGGGAAACGAGGATAGGGCCATGGCAAAGGTTATCGAAGGCAACAGGAACGAACAGCGCACAAATTCGAGGGTCCTCGACGAGGAGATCCGCGAGGCGGTCCGCGAAGGTTTGACAGAGATACACGTCGTGGCAAACGGGCAGCACGGTATCGGGGGCCGTCTGTGGGGGTTCCCGGAACCGGTGACCATCACCGTCGAGGGGCCCGTGGGGCAGCGACTCGGCGGGATGGGAATATTCGGAACGAAGATCATCGTGAAGGGCAGTGTCTCCGATGACGTGGGGTGGCTCAACTGCGGCGCCGAGATCGTCGTCCTGGGTGATGCCGGCAACGGGGCCCACAACGCAGCCGCGCAGGGAAAACTCTATGTCCGCGGTTCCGGCGGGGCCCGCTGTGACACGATGACGAAGCACAACCCGAAATACGACCCTCCCCAGTCCTGGTATTTTCGCGATGTGGGCGATACCTTCGCTGAGTTCAAGGCCGGCGGGATCGCTGTTATCTGCGGCGTTGAGCCCCGCAACAGGAACAACATCATAGGGTATCGTCCCTGCGTGGGAATGGTCGGCGGGGTCATCTATTTCCGCGGCCCCATCGAGGGTTACAGTGAGTCCGACGTGAGGCTCCTCGAACTCACGCCACAGGATTGGCAGTGGCTGAAGACGAATATGAGGCCTTTCCTCAGGGCCATAGAGCGCGAGGACCACTACAGGGAACTGACGAAGGATGCCGGCGCGTGGAGGAAGCTTATTCCGCTGACCGCCAGGGAACGGGAGAAGACAAGACCCTTTACCGTGTCCCTCGGCGAGTTCCGCAAGGCGGTGTGGGAGGCGGGAGTTGGTGCGGGAGGCATATTCGCCGAGTATATCGACCACCCGGGAACGGTCCTTCCCTACATAACGACCGGACAGGACAGGCGCCTCCGCCCATCCTGGAACAACGGGAAGTATGCTCCGCCCTGCGAATATACCTGCCCCAGCGGTATCCCCACATGGCAGCGCACACGCCTCATCCGTGAGGGAAAGCTGAGCGAGGCGCTGGAACTGGTTCTTGCATACAGCCCATTGCCGGCCAGCGTTTGCGGCGAGATCTGCGCCCACCTGTGCATGCAGGGATGTACGCGGGGTCTCATCGACCGGCCTCTCGACACGGAGGAGTTCGGCAAGGCGAGCCTCGAGTTGTCCCTCCCGGAGCGCGGGAAGCCGACGGGCAAACGGGTCGCCGTCATCGGAGCCGGTCCGGGTGGACTCTCGGCGGCATGGCAGCTCGCCCTGAAGGGACACAGCGTAGACCTCTATGAGGCGGAAGAGAAGATCGGCGGGAAGCTGGAATATTTCATTCCGAAGCGGAGACTGCCACGGCGCATCCTGTCGGCGGAGCTTGGCCGCTTCAGGAAGATGGGCGTGAGTGTGCACACAGGTGTCAGGGTGGACAGGGAGAGGTTCGACGAGATCTATGCCAGCCACGAGGCGGTCGTCGTCGCCTGCGGTGCCCACAAGCCCCGCATACCGGACATGAAGGGAGCGTCGGACATGGTGCCGGCCTACGATTTCCTCCGCCGGGCGAACACGAAGGAAGCACCTGACCTTGCAGGCAAGAAGGTTGTTGTCATCGGTGCGGGAAACGTGGGCATGGACGTCGCCGCCGAGGCGTTCCGTCTCGGGGCTGCGGCGGTTACCGCCGTCGATATCCAGGAGCCGGCCTCCTTCGGGAAGGAACGGGAGATAGCCGAATCGCTGGGGACGAAGGTGGTCTGGCCCCGCTTCGTCTCATCCTGGTCGGTGAAGAAAGGCAAGGTCACTTTCACGGACAGGACATCCGTCGAGGCCGATCACGTTGTCATTTCCATCGGGGACACGCCGCTGACGGGGTTCCTTCCCGAGGCCGTCCACGTGAAGAAGGACGGCTGGATAGAGGCCGACGAGGCGGGCCACACGACGGACCCGAAGATCTTCGCCATCGGCGACGCCGTCAGCCCCGGGCTCGTGACGCACGCCATCGGCCACGGCAGGCAGGCGGCCCTTGCCGTCGACGCCCTGCTCACGGGGAGACCTTTCTACAGGACCGAGCCAAGACCGGTCATTCCCTTTGAGAGGATAAAGACCGCCTACTACGAGGTGTGCAAGGCCGGGCCCGTCGAACTCGACGCCGAGGCGAACCGCTGCCTGTCATGCGGCGTCTGCCGCGACTGCCACATGTGTGAGGCCGCGTGCCATTATGGTGCCATATCGCGCGTGGAGCACGAAGACGGCACGTACGAGTACGTCGTTGACGACAGCCTCTGCATAGGCTGCGGCTTCTGCGCCGGTGTCTGTCCCTGTGGCATATGGGAGATGGAGGAAAACCCCTGACGGCGGGTGATAAGGTGATGGGTCATGGGTGATGGGAATACAGGCTTTTGTCCCGAAACCAATAACCAATAACCAATAACCCGGCGTCTCCTCTCCATTGCACTTTTCTCCTGTCTGCGTTAATATAGAGCGCTTTACGGGCGCTGCCATGCTTATCGTCAATAATCTTTCCAAGGCGTACGGGACCCAGACACTCTTCGACGGGGCGAGCTTTACCGTCGGGCCGGGGGAGCGCCTCGGGCTGGTGGGTCGCAACGGGACGGGAAAGACGACGCTCTTCAGGATGATCCTCGGGGAGGAGACTCCCGATGCGGGGGAGATCCATATCCCCCGGGGCTACACGATTCGCCATCTCTCCCAGCACATCTCCTTCAGCGAGAGGTCCGTCCTCGCCGAGGCATGCCTCAACCTTCCCGCTAGCGAGGACGGGCGCGACGAGACCTACAAGGCGAAGACAGTGCTCGCGGGGCTCGGCTTCAGCGAGGATGAGTTCTCCCTGGACCCGGGGAAACTGAGCGGCGGTTTCCAGGTGCGTCTCAACCTGGCGAAGATCCTCATCGCCCGTCCCATGATGCTTCTTCTCGACGAGCCGACGAACTATCTCGACATCGTCTCCATACGGTGGCTCACCCAGTTCCTGAAAGGGTGGAAGGGCGAGATGGTCCTCATCACCCACGACAGGGATTTCATGGACTCCGTGACGACCCACACCATGGCCATCCACCGCATGAGGATGCGCAAGATCGCGGGCACGACCCACAAGCTCTACGAGCAGATCATCGAGGAGGAGGAGGTCTACGAGCAGACCCGCGTCAACGAAGAGAAGAAGCGCAGGGAGATAGAGCTCTTCATCAACCGCTTCCGTGCCCAGGCGACGCGGGCGAGGTCCGTGCAGTCCAGAGTCCGTCAGCTCCAGAAGAAGGAGAGGATGGAGAAACTCGCCACCCTCGAGAACCTCGAATTCTCATTCAATGCCGCTCCGTTCCCCGGCAGGTGGCTTATCGAGGCGGACAATGTGGGTTTTTCCTACGACCCGTCGGGGCCGGAACTCATCAGTGACCTCACCATAGCCGTCAGGAAGCGCGACCGCATCGGGATCATCGGGAAGAACGGCAAGGGCAAGACGACGCTCCTCAACATCCTTGCCGGAGAGCTCACGCCCCGTTCCGGCACGATCACGTACAGTCAGAACCTGAAGCTCGGCTATTTCGGGCAGATGAACATCGACCGCCTCGACCCGGAGCTGACCATAGAGGACGAGATATGGAGCGTCGAGCCCGGCCGGGGCAAGACATCCGTCAGGGGCATCTGCGGTGCCATGCTCTTTGACGGGGACAGGGCGCTGAAGAAGATAGGCGTTCTCTCCGGTGGCGAGCGAAGCAGGGTGCTCCTCGGCAAGCTCCTCGCAGCCCCGGCGAACCTTCTGCTCCTCGACGAGCCCACCAACCACCTGGACATGGAATCCATCGACTCCCTCATCGAGGCCATCAACGAATTCGACGGCGCGGTGATGATCGTGACCCACAGCGAGATGATCCTCGACGCCGTCGCGGAGCGGCTCATCGTCTTCGACGGGAACAAAGTCGGTATCTTCGACGGCAGCTACGAGGACTTTCTCTCCCGTGTTGGCTGGGAGGACGAGGCAGAAGGCGGCCGGGAAGAGAGCGAGAGTGTCGCGGCCCCGGCGAAGAGCGCCATGAGAAGAGAATCGAAAAGGCTCAGGGCCGACATCATCAACGAACGCTCCCGCGCCATGACGCCCGTGAAGACGCGCATCAACGACATCGAGTCCGCCATCACCGAAACGGAGAGACAGCTCGCCCGCGACAACGAGGCCCTCATCAAGGCCTCACAGAGCGGCGACGGCAAGGCCATCATGTCCCTCTCGATGACGATCCACGAGGCGAGGCAGCGAATAGACGGCCTCTTCGACGAACTCGAGGTCCTGACCCTCGAGCACGACGCCCTGGCACGGGAGTTCGAGCAGCGGCTCAACGAACTGTGAAAACCGTCACGGCTAAGGTCTTTTCTGGCGAAAAGACCGTCACAAGTCACAGGCCAAAGAACGGTTGCACGTCGCAGGTCTCACGTCTCAAGTCTAAAAGCCAAAAAAGGATCACTGCCGGGTCAACAATTGTGTTGACAACCGGTCCCCCTCCACCGTCTCTTTTTGGCGACCTGCGACCTGCGACCTGCGACCTGCGACCTGCGACCTGCGACCTGCGACCTGCGACCTGCGACCTGCG
>MVQQ01000255.1 GCA_002067555.1 Syntrophorhabdus sp. PtaB.Bin184 | reverse complement strand
CACATTATCTGCCTTACCATGTTTTATGGCATTATTCAATGCCTCCTGGGCGATACGGTAAAGATGGGTCGCGGCAGCGTTATCACTCAGGAGGACCGGGGAATCGTATTCGAAGGTGCAGGTGATCCCGAAGAGCCTTTCCACGTTCGACGCCAGTTCTATAAGCGCCATCATGAGACCGTCGGCTTCGAGCCTGACGGGGTTGAGACCCCGGGCGAAGCCCCTGGTCAGGGTTATCGCCTGGTCGATGAGGTCCACTATTTCGGCGACATCTTCGGGCCTGATTGGTTGCTCGACAGCGGTCCTTCTTTCCAGCACCTTGCCCATGAAACCGATCCCCGCGAGATGCTGGCACAAACTGTCGTGAAGGTCCTGACCTATCCTGCGCTGTTCACGTCCGCTGATCTCGAGTATCTCTCTTTCCAGTCTTTTGCGCCTCGTTGTGTCGCGCACAATGCCCAGCGCCTTGTTGGGACCGCACCTCACGATCCGGACCTCGAAGTCCCGTGTTTCCCCGCCGAAGGAAAGGTGCTGTTCGAAGACCTGCGCCTTACCCGTCGAGATGGACTGTCTTACACAGGCCATGACCTGGTCGAGAAGCCTTCGCGGAAGGAGTTCCTCACTATCGGATACGAGATACACGCTCTTCCCGACAAGCCTCTCGGCAATGCCCTTCAAAACCGTGAAATCACCGGGGTGGAGACCGAGCAGGATCCCCGATATATCCATCTGGAACATGAGGTCGGGAATGGCCATAAGCAGAGCGCGCATTTTCGATTCGCTCTCTTTCAGGGCCTCCTCTCCCAGAATGCGCTCGACGATCTCGCCGATGCGCGTCGCTATGGCATCGATGAGACTCCTTTCCTCCTTGAGGAAAGGCCCCTCGTCGGCCGCCTTTCTCCTTTCCCGGTAGAACACCTCCAGGAGGCCGGCATCCTTCCCGTGAACGATTATCCGCTGGGATTGCTTCCACCGCGTCTCCCCGAAACCACGGCTCACAAATATACGGTCGCCAAGCACGATACGGCACATGGCGATGTCGGGATATTGCCAGGCGTCAGGTGCTATGTCGACGGTCTTTTGCAGGATCTCGTCCAGGGTCGTCCCCTCCTTCTCGACGATCCCCGATATCATGTAAAGGCAATTGAGCTCCTTGACCCTCTCGTTGAGCTCGTGGGTCCTCTTCTCCAGCTCCCTTTGCGCGACCTTGTGCTGCCTGTCCCGTTCCGTGAGATACCGGACCTTCTCCTCCGCACGCCTGAGGGCGAGGGCGAGGGCCCTGTCAGTCGCATCCCCGCCTGCGGCCCGTTTCTTGCTATCTTCCGATATCCGGGTATGCATGGTGGCGTCATTATATCATAAAGAGGGGTGATAGGTGATAGGTAATGGGTAATGGGTGATAGGAAGTCTCCTTCCCATAACCCATGACCTATGACCCATGACCCGTCTCTTCCTTTTCACCTATTATTTTGTAATTGACGGAAAAACATGCTATATTGTGCGGTCGTGTTTTCATTTTTATTTCTCTTCTCTCAGCTTCAACAATCCGTCATAAAATTGATTCACGGCACAGAGGAGTGATGCTGCCAGAACTCACCATCAAGGGAAAATCTGCACAGGTACCCGTTATCCAGGGCGGTATGGGGATCGGTGTCTCCCTGTCGCCCCTTGCGAGCGCCGTCGCCGCCGAGGGCGGCATCGGGATCGTCTCCAGCGCGTGCCTCGACAGGCTTCTGGGGAAACGCAACAACAAGGTGTACAACACCTATGACGCCGTCTACGAGGAAGTCTGCCTGGCGCGGGAAAAGGGAGGCGTCTCCGGTATCAACGTCATGGTCGCCATCGCCAGGGATTACGATGTTACCGTAAAGGCGGCCATCGACGCCAGGGTGGATGTCATCATCTCCGGAGGAGGGCTGCCGCTCGCCCTTCCGGGCATCGCGGACCCGAAGGATACAGCCCTCGTCCCGATCGTCTCCTCGGTGAGGGCGCTTCAGCTCATCTGCAGGAAATGGGAACGCCTGGGATACCGGCCCGACGCCGTGGTGCTGGAAGGTCCCCTCGCCGGCGGTCACCTGGGTTTCAAGGCGGAAGATCTCGGCCTTGAAATCAACAGGCTGGAAAATCTCTTCCCGCCCGTCAAGGACTTCGCCTCACGCCACGGGGATTTCCCCGTAATCGTTGCCGGCGGCATCTACGATCACGATGACATTTCCCGGTTCATCGCCATGGGCGCCGACGGGGTGCAGATGGGAACACGTTTTCTTGCCACCGTCGAGAGCAGCGCCACAGAATCATACAAGCGCGCCGTCGTCAACGCCGGAGCGAGGGATATCATCGTCGCATCCACGCCCGGCTCACCCTGCGGAATGCCCTTCATGGTGATCAAGGAATCTCCCATGTTCCTCTCGGCGCTCGCCAACAGAAGAAGGCCCCGCTGCGACAAGGGCTACATCATGACGAAAGACAGGGAAGGCAGGTACGCCCTGTGCAGAGCGCAGGAAGGCAACGGAAACTGTTTCTGCATTTGCAACGGACTCCTCAGTTCCGGGGGCTATAACACCGACGTGGAGGAACCGCTTTACACCGTGGGTGCCAACGGCTACCGTGTCGACCGCATCAGCACCGTGCGCGACCTCATGGACGAGCTCAAGGGCACCACCACAGCCACACAACTCGTATCACCGGAAGCAGCGTAGAAAAACCGTTCCAGGTTCCAGGTTCCAGGTTCAAGAGTGAAAGGCAAAAAAGGGACACGTGCATGGTTGCGTCGCCCTTTTTCCTTTTGTTTTTTACTTGGAACCCTTGAACCCTTGAACTCTTGAACCTTCCTTAACCCGTGCTGTTGCAAAGTCGTACAGGTTCTGATAACGTGTTAGAAAAATACAGGAGGGACCACCGACATGGGCAAGAGTGTGACTGCAAGACAATCATTTTTCATCCTCGCAGGCCTCACCCTGCTGCTCGTCCTTCCTCTTGCCGCCGTTGCCGGCGATGACGCGCGAGACCGCTTCGTCGACGTCAGGGAGCATATCCCCTCTGTCATAATGGACATACGTTATTTCAGCCCTCACAACTTTGTCGGGGAACGCATCGACGGCTACAACGCTCCAAAGTGTCTTCTCACCAGGGAAGCTGCCGACGCCTTGAAGCGCGTCCAGGAGGACCTCAGGGAATTCTCCCTTACCCTCAAGATCTACGATTGTTACAGGCCGCAGAGGGCGGTCAGCCACTTCGTCAGGTGGGCGAAGGACATCGGCGACACACGGACGAAGAAGGAGTTCTATCCCACCGTCGACAAGAACCGCCTCTTCGAAGACGGCTACATAGCGGAGAGATCGGGTCATTCCCGGGGCAGCACCCTGGACCTGACCATAGTGCCCGTACCCGTCCCCGAACAGGAGGCGTACAGCCCGGGCCAGGCGCTCTTCGCCTGCTACCTCCCCGCTTCCCAACGGTTCCGTGATAATTCCATCGACATGGGCACCGGCTTCGACTGTTTCCACACCCTCGCCAACACGGCTAACGGGTCTGTCGGTCCCGTCCAGCGCGCGAACAGGCTCCTCCTCAAGACCCTCATGGAGAAACAGGGGTTCGTCAATTACGACAAGGAATGGTGGCACTTCACCCTGAAGAACGAGCCCTTCCCCGACACCTACTTCGACTTCCCCATAGACTGAAAATGGGCAGCGAAAAAACCTCTGCCCCGCACATTCCATATGTCCTATGTGTCCTATCCCTGTCCTATAGGTCATATAAGTCCCATAGGCCCTATGTCTCCTATAGGTCTTATTGCTTTTCTCCCATCCCCCCTTACTCGCTCCTGTACTCGATCAACCCGTGTGTCAGCGCATAGTGAATGAGGCCCTGCGTTCCCTTCACGCCTATCTTGTCCATGATTCGGGCCCGGTACGTTCGTATCGAGTTTATGCTCAGATTGAGCTCGTCTGCAATGTCCCTTATACTCTTCCCGCTGCCGAACATGCGCATCACCTGGAATTCGCGGTTCGAGAGCCTCTCATGGGCAGGCTTCGCGATATCGGATTCAAAATCCACGACCATTCGCACCGCAAATGCCGGGTTGACATATCGCTTCCCCGAGAGTATCTTCCGGACTGCCGTGGCCAGTTCTTCCGGGGCGCTTTGCTTGGTGAGGTACCCCTGTGCCCCTGTCCTTATGGCCCGCACCGCGTAAAGCTCCTCGGGATACATGCTGATAATGAGAACGGGCAATTTGGGCCGTCTCTTTCTCAGGTCGCTGAGGATATCGAGGCCGTTCGCATCGGGAAGGCATATGTCCAGGAGAACAAGGTCGTAATCGTTCCTCTTGACCTTTTCGATCAACTCCCGGCCAGTGCCGGCCCCATCCACCACAACCCCGCCGAAGTTCTCGCGCAGGATCTCCTTCAAACCCCTGAATACGACGGGGTGGTCGTCCGCAATGATAATGTTGCGCATCATCTCTCCCCAGATTGAGGATGGATCGCGTGTGATGAGCGACGCGGGCTGATCGGCGGTGGTTAGCGGCGGAACGAGGTGTTGTATCCTGGTCACTTCCGGGAATTGGATGGTGTTACGCTTTCGCCGGCTGGCGGCGGTGCGGCGGCAGGCGGCTGCGTGGGTCTCATAGTCTCGCCGACAGGCAGCGGCGGGGGTTTTACCGCACC
>MVQQ01000254.1 GCA_002067555.1 Syntrophorhabdus sp. PtaB.Bin184 | reverse complement strand
CCGCCGAGCCGGCAATGAGCATAAGAATCATCGCCGACATACGCAATGATTCTCTGATGGAACGTCCCAACGTCTTGAAATCGAGATCCCTCTTGAACATGGTAAGGGCAATTATGGCGATAGCACCTATGCTTCCCGCCTCCGTCGGCGTAAAGAAACCGGCAAGGAGACCTCCGATGACGACGATAAAGATCAACAGCGGCCAGGCCACCTGGGGCACCGAACGCATACGCTCGCTCCACGAGAACACGGGTCCCCTGGGTCCGAGTTCGGGGCTGATCCTACACCAACCGACAACGACGAAAATGAACAGAAGCGCTATGATGGCTCCGGGAACGGCGCCGGCAAGAAAGAGCCTGCCGATGGACTGATCCGTCAGCATGGCCATAATGATCATCGAACCGGCCGGCGGGATCAGAAAGCCGAGGGTGCCGACGCTCGCAACGACGCCAGTCGACAGTTTTCGGCTATACCCGTACTTGTCCATCTCCGGTACGGCCACCGACGAGAATGTGGCTGACGTCGCGAGGCTCGATGTGGTGATGGCCTTGAAGAGCGTGGCTCCCACTACAGTCGCAAGGGCAAGACCACCCGGCACATGACCGATGAACTTCCGGGCCGTCTTGTACAGCTCCTCCGCCATACCCGAATTGAAGGCTACCTGCCCCATAAGGAGGAAGAGGGGGATGACCGTAAATGTATATGACGCAAAGGCCTCGAAGAAATCCTTTGACAGGAAGTTGAAGGCGGGAGTAAACGACCGCAGATAGGCGAGCCCGATAAACCCTATTATGCCCATCGCGTACGCGAACTCGACACCGGCCGCAAAGAGCACGAGAAGCAGGACGATTCCCAGACAGCCGATCACTATGTCAGGCATTCGCGCCTCCTTTCGTCACCGATTCGAGCAAGAGGACCAGCGTGGTCACGAGAAACGCAAACCCCATGGCGTAGGCAATCGGATAGAAGGGAAGCTGGAGGACCGGGGTGACCTCCCCGGTCACTCGCAGCTTGCTTCCCATTGTTATGAGCGCATAACCGGCGGCGCACAAAAGGCCGGCCCCCATGAGACGGGAGACGAAATGAAGCACTGCCCTGGGGCCGGGCGGCAGCTTCGCGATAACCAGATCAACGATCACATGGACCTTTCCTATTGCACTTGCCGGGATCGCAAAACCAAGCACCAGCCCTCCCGCAAATGATATTACCTCGTATGCCCCGGGGATCGGCCGTCCGAAAGCCCGACCAACGACGTCCGCACCCGACAACAGCATGACGATCATAAGTGCGGCACCAGCTATGATCTCCAGCCAGCCAGAGAACTTATGCACTATTCTGGTCATCATGAGTAGTTGCTCCTCTATTTCTGGTTCTTCTTCACCCAGTCCTGAACGAATTTCATGGCTTCAGCAGCCGGCAGCCCCTTGGCCGATTTTTCCTTGACATAGGTATCGTACAAGGGAGCGATCTCTTTGACCCATCGATCCTCTTCTGCGGCGCTCAGCGGGATAAAGGTATGTTTGGCCGCCGTAAGCGTGCGGATCGAGTCGGCCGTCATCCGGTCCCATACCTTCGCTCCCTTATCCCAATATTCATCGGAGGTCTTATCAATTATCTGTTGAATGTCAGGGGGCAGCTCATTCCATTTGTCTTTGTTCATAACCGCGAAATTGATGGCGCAATTGGACGTCCGGTAGTTGGCCACCGAATTAGGCAATACCTCGCCCCACTTGAACGTCACCAAACCGGGCAAGGCTGAGAGAGTGCCTTCTATCACCCCCTTGCTCGCACTGTCGTAAACATCAACCGTCGGGATTACGACCGGCACCGCACCGAGGAGCTTGAGCGCCGTCACCATCGGCCCGCCGAGGGTCCTGATCTTCCGGCCTTTCAGATCTTCGAGCTTGTTGATAGGCTTCTTGCTGTGCATGATGGCAGGAGTGGTCGAAACCAGGAAGAGCAGCTTCACATCCGACAGTTCCTTCGGTTTGAATTTGTTCACGTATTCTTTCGCCAGCTTGATCGAAGCAGCGGATGTTTTCAGACCCAACGGGTAATCGAGGAGTTCCATCATGGGGAATCGCCCGGGAGAGTTCGCAAACTGGGCAAAACCTATGTCCGCCATGCCGCTTGCGACCGAATCGTATGTCTGGTTCATCGGGACAAGCGTACCTCCGGGGTGAAATGTGATCGCAACGCGGCCGTTGGTCTTCTTTTCTATTTCCTTGCACCACTCCTGCAGCGCCATACTGACGGCCTTCTTGGGCGGGAAGGTAACTGGCGAACTCCAGCTTTATGACCTTGTCAGCTCCATGAGAAACACCCGTCATCAGAACGATGGACAGAAACAAGGTGGCCAGGCAGCTATAAACACGCATCTTCCTCATGTTATCCTCCTCACTATTGTTTGGCGGTTCCTTTCCCGTACGGTCAGGCATCACAACAGGGCCGGTCAAGAGATGATTCAGTTGCCCGAATCTATCACGCCGACCGAATTCTGCGAATCCCGTTTTCAGGGTATTTTTCGGGGGATAGTGAAAGTGGGATGGGCGGGGATGTATGCCTGCCTGCGCGCCACGCTACGCGATACCGCCGCCGGCAGCGGACGGATCATCCGTCGAGGAGACGGAGGTCCTGGGCACGCCTGATAGCCTGAGTGCTCGTCTTGACCTCCAACTTACCGAAGACGTGTTTGACGTGGGTCTTTACGGTCTCGAAAGAAATGAACATCTTTGTCGCTATCTCTTGATATCGAAAGCCCGCTGCCATCAACCTCAGAATCTCGACCTCCCTTTCAGTCAATCCCCTGCTGCGGTCCTTCTGAAATCGCGTTGTCGCGCCCACCAACCCCTTGTTATCCACCGTGCAGGCGGCCATGACTGTCTTGAGGTGCAAGAACTGCCTCAGGCTGAGATCGGCCGCCTTCATGTCGCTCAAGAGCGGAAAGATCATTGCGGCATAATCCAGAAAGGGGCGCACATACCCTTCCGATTCGGCAAACGAAAGGGCTCCTTCCATGACCTCTGCTGCACGCTCCCGTCTCTTTTCGGCATAAAGAGCAGCACTGTAAGCGATGTCGATGTCCAGGACGGCCTCCATCATCCTCCGCTCGACGCACATCTGCCGGAGCTTGACCAGAATTGCCTCCGCTTTGCGGTAGCGCTTCTCACGGATCAGCAATTCCGCACCGGCCATGCAATCGTGAACCAATTGGGTGGAGAACGGCTCGTCCAGCGACGGTCTTCTCCGCTGATACCATTCGGCGGCATAACGGAGGTCATTTTCAGCCATCCAAAGACGGGCAAACCAGGATTCGGTGCTCAGACCCGCCTCAGGGATGCCTTGTCGCTCGGTTACAAGCCGGATCTTCCGAAGACAGTCCTCCGATTCCTTCGTCTTACCGACGGCCTTGTGGCCCAGAAACAGAAGTAGATTGCCTTCCATGATATCCCTGACGAATCCTACGTGTTCACCGTAGCTCGTAGCCACACCGGCGTGTTTCAGTGTGTTTTCGATGTCGTTCCGCTGGTAGAAAACCCAGGCAAGAGGAACGTAAAGCACATTCCGAAGGGGAGTGAGCTCGAGGTTCCTTTGTTGCAGAAATTCAAAACCGTCCTGCAGGATGGCGTCAGAAGTACGCAAATGCCCCTGCATCCTCTGCACAGTGGCGGACAGCCGAAACCAAAGAACCCTCGCCCAGAGCTTTCCTGACGAAATGATCGGGGGCGACGCTTCCTGGAGCGCGGCTTCGGCCTTCAATGGATCGCCCAAAGAGATATGACTCCAGGCAATGACGGTCTTCAGGTAACCGGCAAACAACTGGTTCTCCGGCGATATCATCCTGAATGCCTTCTCGAGCTGCTCCGGGGCAGGGTGCGCCGGATTCCTGTAATAGTAGCGAAGCACATGGCTGAAGTATGTGCAAACGTCTTCGCAGTATGCCCTTTTTCTCCCATCGTACCGATCAAATGCCTGCTCGCGGTCTTTCTCGATGTCCTTCAGGACCGCCTCGATGTCTGCAAGGCGGAAGCATTCTATCTTCTGTCCGCAATCGTGGAGTCGGAGAAGGGCCCTGCTCCTGAAGATATGATCGGGGAGCTTCGCAAGCCAGCGGCTGCCCGACGCATACTCGTACCGGTCGTTGATCTGTAACATGTAGTCTTCCATCAAATCGGCCGCAAACTCGAAGTCCTCGGAAGCGAAGGCGTTCTCAAAGGCATCTTCCAGGTAGCCGCTTCGGGCAAACCAAAGGGCCGCCCGCCGATAAAGGGCCTTCAGCCTCTCGGGGGCCGACAGCCTCATTCGCTCCTTCACGGCCTCGGAGAGGAGACGGTGATAACGGTACCACTTGTGGGAACCGTCGAGGGGGACAAGGAAAAGCTTGTTTTTGTAGATCGTTTCCAGAAGCTCGCCAGCGTCGGGCAGGTCAGTCACTTCTCGGGCGACGTCGATGTTGAAGCGGCCGAGGGGCGCCGTCCCTTCGAGGAAAGCCCTGACCCTAGGGGGCTGGACACGTATTACCTCATCCATCAGGTATTCCCATACCTGCCGTTTGCTTTTTGCCAGTACGTCACCGATCTCTTGAGAGCCCTTCGTTTCCCTCAGCGACAGGCCAAGAAGCTGCAGACCCCCCACCCAGCCCTCCATCTGCTTGCCGACTTCCCGGATTTCTCTCGGTGGCAAATTTACGGGAATGATATCGGTAAAGAAGAGCTCGATTTCCTGCTCGGTGAACTGCATCTCTGACGCGGAGATCTCCATGACCCGGTTCCGTACCCGGAGAGGAGAGAGGGATAGGGGTATGTCGTGGCGCGTCAGAATGAGGACATGCATGTTCGACGGCATGCGATCTATGAAGGCGAGCAGGGTCTTGTGAATCGCCCGGCCGGTAATGGAATGATAATCATCGAGGACCAGATAGAACTCGGAGGGAAGGTCGCTCAAACATTGAACGAGGTGGGATACCATCTGATACCCCGTGAAGGCCCTGCCATCCTGCATGCCCCTTGAGATCAGCGATGCCAGTCCGGCATCTGCTGAAGCGAGGCTCGCGAGAAGATAACGCGAGAAGAGGCCGATATCATTGTCCCCCTTGTCCAGTGAATACCAGGCAACCTTGGGCCTCTCCCGCTCGATCCACTGGCAGGCGAGAGACGTCTTACCCGAAGCGGCGACGCCCGAAACTACCGTGAGCGGTACATTTCGACTCTCGGATAAGCGGTCCAGAAGACGTATTCTTTCTACAAGCTTCGATTTGAGAGGAGGGATATCGATCTTCGTTCGGATAAGCCCGCTGTTCGATCGAGTATCTTCAATCGACCCTATAGGCGTCACTCGCTCCATAATCCAATCGCAGGCTCTCGGTGCAACAGCGAAGGGAGACGGCCGGATATCACTCGGTTGACGGCAGACCACAGCCTGTCCTTTTTGCCGCTTCTTCCCCTATTGCTTTGCCTTTCGAAGATTCTCTACTATTTCGGCATGCAAGGCAACTACTTCTTTCGGAGGATGTTTGAGAACCGGCCGCCCCATTCGAGCCAACGATGAAGCTGAAATGACATTGGATCGATAAGCATCGGTAAGAAATATAACCGTTATTAAATCTTTATTGTCTTCGCTTTAGTAAGCAAGTAAGATATACAAGAAAATTTAATAAGGGGTGAAGGCGGTGCAGCGAGGATCAACGGGTGACTATGTGGTTATCTCAACAGTCGGGGATGAACCGGTCAGAGCGTTTGCGCCCCGGCCCCTTCCGCCTGATCCACCCCTGGTCATCGACGACGTAATGCGGGACGTCCTTGACCGCGCACTTCTGGCGCTCGGCCGCCTCGACGGCGTCACCGCCCTTCTGCCGGATACCCGGCTCTTCCTTTATATGTATGTACGTAAGGAGGCCGTGTTGTCCTCCCAGATAGAGGGTACTCAGTCTTCCTTGTCAGACCTCTTGCTCTACGAGATCAAGGAATCACCCGGCGTTCCATTGAATGACGTGGTAGAGGTCTCGAATTACGTTGCTGCTCTCGAGCACGGCCTTTCCCGTTGCAAAGAAGGCTTCCCGTTATCCAACCGGTTAATAAGGGAAATTCACGAGGTCCTGCTTCAGGAAGGGCGAGGCAGCGAAAAATCACCTGGGGAATTTCGAAGGTCACAAAACTGGATAGGAGGCACAAGGCCGGGGAACGCTGTCTTTGTACCGCCTCCTCCCGACCGCGTAGCGGATTTGATGTCTGTGCTTGAGTTATTCCTTCATAACAAACCTGAAAAATCCCCCCTTCTTATCAAGGTAGCGCTCGCTCATGCCCAGTTCGAGACAATCCACCCTTTCCTCGACGGAAACGGGAGAGTCGGGAGGCTCCTGGTGCCCCTTCTGCTATGTCTCGAAGGCGTGCTGACCGAGCCCTTTTTCTACCTCAGCCTTTATTTCAAAACCTACCGGACTAGATACTATGATCTTTTAAACGCAGTTCGCACCGAGGGGGAGTGGGAAGCATGGGTGCAGTTCTTCCTGGAAGGCGTACGCGAGATGGCCGAGAGTGCGGTCACCACTGCTCGCCGCCTGGCTGATATGGTGGCCCGCGACCGCACACACATACAGCAGTTCGGCCGGCTGGCAGGATCCTCTCTGCAGGTGCATCAATCCCTGCAGACGAGGCCCCTTACGACGCTTGCATCCCTTGTGACAGAGACGCACCTTACCATGCCGACGGTCACAAAGGCCGTCCAGGCACTCGAAGACGAAGGGATCGTGCACGAAATAACAGGCCGGCGACGGGGCAGGATATACAGCTACCGTGAGTATATGGACATCATGAGCGAGGGAACGGCTTTACAGTAACGACATCGATTAGCCCGCAAAGGACCTTAGAGTTGGCCGTTTTGGGGAACGCTCATCGAATCATCACTTAAGCAGCAGTGACTGGAGCGATAATCTCCTCATCCGGCAGAAGAGTTAGAGGCCAGGTGGAAGTTTTGCGCCCATCATTTTTTTTCGGTTCAACTTCCTTCCATCCACGATAAAAGTTCCATCGCCGACTGCGTGAACAGTTCGCTTCTCCTTTCTTGAACTGTCAAAGTACGCCGCAACGCCTTCGAGGACCACGATATCGTGCTTTTTGACGATGTCGACAACTTTACACTCGATATTCGCAAGGCATTCTTTTATCAAGGGCGCTTTGACATGCGTTCCCTTCACGGGGGTCAGCATGAACTTTTGGAATTTATCCGTATCGGCGCCGGAACACGTTCCCACTCCAATGACTTTATCAAGCATGTCGACAGTGGGAATCGAAATGACGCACTCTTTCGTTTTTTGAAGAGCGGCAAAGGAATAGTTCCAAGGACCGGTGGTCATGGCGAATATCGGGGTGAAGTCCATTACCATGGTCCACGAGATCGTCATTATGCTGTTATTATCTCCATCATTTGTCGTCACGAGAACGACCGGTCCGGATTCCATCAGCGTGAACGCTTTGCTCATCTCCATTTCTTTCATGCCGTTGATAGCTCCGGGGATAGCTTTTCCGAGTCGGCTGCCACGCTTTTCCTCACGAGTCGATTTCATGATTTAGCCCCTCCTTTCATCCCTTCGATGACATGGAAGATGAGACGCGACGTGCCGCTGTGCTGCCTGCTATACAATATCCAATTGGCTATACCCGGTCAAGATGACAAAAGAATCCAGCCTCCGTGTGTGGCCTACGTATCTTTATCATTATCGCCACCATTCGGGTTTTCCAGGGAGAAAACATGGAGTCCCCTAAGAGGGCAAAAGGTGCGCTTATGCGTCCGCAGATGGACGCTTCCGGTGCGTGCGCCTTCGGCGGTGCACGCTGTCGCCTTCACGGTCATTGTCACCTAATGCGCTTAAGCTGAATTCCGCCTTTTCGATTGCAGCCCTTTTCCCGTGCAGCATGTAGTAGAGCAACGTGCAGACGAACGCGCCAATTGCGGCGCCTCCATATACCCCTCGGTAACCGGCAAAAGGAACGAATAGCCCGAAGGTAAACGGCCCAATGTCCAACCCTATATCCATGCATATGAAAAGAGTAGAGTTTGCCAATCCCAAACGGTGCGGAGGGGTAACCTTCACGGTGATCGCCTGGCTCACCGACTGCACGACTCCGGACCCGCGGAATACAAACAAAATCCCGTGAAACTGCAAGAAGGACCGCCGGCACTGAGCAACTCCGACCTGCGAAGATTACACATCTACAAGCAATCCATGCCACCACGCGAGGTGGTTCCGCCCTGCATCGTGAACCGAACGGGCAGTCATAGATGAGAGGCGGACCCTTTCGGGCCCGCCCAGTCGTACCTACTTCTTTTTGGCTTTCGCAGCAGGCGCTTTTCTTGGTGCGGCTTTCCTGGGTGCCTTTCCTTCGGCCGCTGCCTTGAGGGCCGCCCTGCGGTGAACTTGAGTACCTTCCTCGCGGCGATCCTGATCTCCTTGCCCGTCCGAGGTTCCTGCCTTTCCTCGCTTTCCGCTGTACCACGGAGAACGTCCCGAAACCGACGAAGGTGACCTTCTGTCCTTTCCTGACACTCTCGGCGATGAAATCCGTGACGAGGAGTAGGGCCTTGCCCGCGGCTGCCTTCGAGATCTTGATTTCATGAGCTACCCTTGCGACGATTTCTGCTTTGGTCATTCTTGCCTCCTCCTTGGCTCAGATATCTGCGATGATCAGGCCGTGCGAGGGGCCCGTACCGTAAAAATCGCAGGGACAGGCATTCCGCGACAAGGGTTGCAAGAAACGCGTCGATAACCAAGGGGTTGTGGGAGCAGAACTGAAGAACCCGTCGAAACGACGTGTAGTGCGGCAAAAACCACACGAGATGACCTCGAGAGGAACGCCGTTCCGGCTCGCGTAGGTCACCGAGTGACGACTTAAGGTCGAGGCCTGATCTTCACGTGCATCTTGTCTCCTAACTTCTTCACGACCAAGCAAACGACTCTTTCTCCCGAATAGGAAACGACGACCTCAGAAAGTTATTGACAAATAACTTCGATACTTTTAGACTATTATACAAAATTAGTATAAACGTATATTATTGAGGTGAGGGAATGAAGAAGGAGAAGATGGAATCTATTCTTGCAACTGCCCGTCACATGTTCGTGAAGTACGGGATCCAAAAAACCACGCTTGAAGACATCGCCCGCTTCTCGCGTGTCGCCAAGGCGACCATCTACAATTATTTCGGCAGCAAGGACCGGGTCTATCTGGAAGTGCTCAACAGGGAAGCGGACGCCATGACCGCGCGCATTCTTGAGGAGGTAGCAAGAATGACCTCCCCCCTGGACAAGCTCCGCGTTTTCGTTTTCAGCTCTTTCAGCCTTCTTCGGACGAGCGCCGATATCTTCAACCTTCGCTCGGAGTTTCTGGGCCACCTGGTTGCCGGCACGGAAAACATCCGTAAGAAGTTATTCACCATGCAGTTGTCCATTCTTCAGCCCATCCTCAAAGAGGGGGTCGTGACGGGGTTCTTCCGGAACGACAGCATTCATGCGGCGCGTTCCATTCTGTATGCGGTGCGGGGCATGGAGCTCACGTGGCTTCTCGACCCTGAGAGCACGGAGGTGGACGAGGATATAGAAACTTTCTTCGACCTTCTCTGCAGAGGTATTCTCGCGAAAGAGGACGCGCCCTGTGTCTGAGCTCCCCCTGGCCGTATATCTCTTTGCGCTTTTTTCCCTCGTTGGCTGGGTTCTCGAGGTTTGCTTTCGGTCGGCGAGGCAAAAGAAGCTCGTGAATCCCGGGTTCCTCGCAGGGCCCTACTTACCCCTGTACGGCGCCTCGGTTTTGGCGCTCACCTGCTGCATCATTCATCTCAACAAGGGCCTTCTTGAGCCGTTCGTAGCTGATCTCATCGATAATGCGATGCCCCCGGTTGGCGACTGGGGCCGTCTCCTCATTGCCGCCGGGGCGCTCATCCTCTCAAAAGCGGTCCTCTATTTCTTCGTGACTACCGGGATGGAACTCGTTACGGGCCTCGCCTCCCGCCGTCTGCTGAATCGACAACTCTGGGACTACTCCGGAGAGGTCTTTTGCATCGGGAATTCCGTGTGCCTCAAGTTTTCCTGCCTGTGGGTGGCCCTTGCGTTCTTTTACGAGTATGTCGCCTTTCCGGCGGCCCTTTCGTTGGGCAGATCTCTCGATCCTGTGCTGCTGTTGGCCCTTGGCCTGGGCGTCTGTCTCGCGATGTTTTTCGATTTTTGCCTGCAAGCGAATAAAGTGGTCAAGACACGGAGAATTCTCTCGGTTGCGGGGACAGAGGAGAACCATCGCGAATTCAGCAAGATCGTGCGACCTCTGCTTGAGAAGGAGGAGTTGCGGCGCCTTGCCCACTTCAGGCACCACTGGAACAAGACCCGTCTCGACCATTCCATGGATGTCGCCTGGTTAAGTTACGTCATCACCAAACGGCTTTCCCGCGACTACGTGTCGGCCGCCCGGGGCGGCCTGCTCCATGATCTTTTCCATTACGACTGGGCTACCGAGGGTCCCCGGCTCCACGGTCTGAGACATCCCCGCATCTGCCTGGGTAACGCCGAGAAAATCGTAGACCTGAACAGCCGTGAAAGAGACATCATCAAGAAGCATATGTGGCCGTTGACGATCATGCCTCCGCGGTATCCGGAGGCATGGTGTGTGTGCCTGGCGGACACCTACTGCGGGGTGAGGGATTATCTCGACGCGGCCAGACGTCTCAGGAGAACATCGAATGAAGGATGCGTACAAAGCCGGCTTTGATATAGGCTCGACCACCGTGAAGGCGGTGGTGTGCGACCACACGCAGAAGGTGATCTTCTCGCGTTACCGCCGGCATAGGGCCCTGACGGTTGAGGCGGTAAGGACCGTGCTCGATGAAGCCCGTGCCGAGCTGGGGGATATCGAAGTCGACCTCTGCCTGACCGGCTCCGGAGGCATAGGTATCGCGGAAACCTACGATCTTCCTTTCTTTCAGGAGGTGGTCGCTTCCTCGCGCCTCGTTCGCCATCAGTGGCCCGGGGTAAGGACCTTTATCGAGGTAGGCGGGGAAGACTCGAAGGTCATCTTCTTCGACGAGGGGCAACGGCCCGACATTCGCATGAACGGGACGTGCGCAGGCGGCACGGGGGCCTTCATCGACCAGATTGCAACCATTCTGGGTGTGTCCGTCGAGGAGATGGACCGTCTTTCCCGTCAGAGCAAAACCGTCTACCCCATGGCCTCCCGGTGCGGCGTTTTTGCCAAGACGGACGTCCAGATGCTGCTCGCGAACCACGCTGCCCGGGAGGACGTTGCCGCTTCTGTTTTCCACTCGGTGGCGCTCCAGGTGGTCGCCACGCTTTTCAAGGGGAGAGAGGCAAAAGGCAAGCTGCTTTTTGCCGGCGGCCCCCTCGGGTTCTTCCCGGGCCTTCGCCGGGCCTTCCTTGAAGTTCTCGATGCTGACGAAGACAGGGATCTTGTAAGGAGCGCGAGGCCGGAACTTATTGCCGCTACCGGTGCCGCCCTCTATCACGACGGGCGCCGCGTGATCAGTCTCTCCGCATGCATTGAGCGTCTCGGAAGGAAAACGGCCGCGCGAGCCGATACGAAGAGCCTGCCCCCTTTGTTCGGGACGGATGAAGAATTCATCTCCTGGCGCAGACGCCACGAGCGTCACAGGGTCGGACGGACGGACCTCGGCCGTCTCGATGGAGAGCCGTGTTTTCTCGGCATAGACTCCGGATCGACCACGACAAAAATGGTCCTCATGGACGGGGACGGGAGGATAGCCCTCAGCCATTACGGTTCCAACAACGGAGACCCCGTCCGGGCGGTCAAGACTGGCCTCGCCTCCATGCAGTCGCGCATCGAGGAGGCCGGCGTGCCCGTCGCCGTGGCGCGGTCCGCGGCGACGGGCTACGGCGAGGACCTGGTCAGGGCCGCCTTCGGCCTGGACGACGGCGTCGTGGAAACGGTGGCCCATTTTCGCGCAGCCAAGGCCTTTTCCCCCGAGGTTTCCTTCGTGCTCGATATCGGCGGTCAGGACATGAAAGCGATCTTCCTGAATAACGGCACAATCACCGATATTCAGATCAACGAGGCCTGCTCCTCCGGGTGCGGTTCTTTCATTGAGACCCTTGCGCGGTCTCTGGGCTACGACGTGAAAACCTTCGCTTCCCTTGCCTGCAGGAGCATATCCCCTTTCGATCTCGGCACGAGGTGCACCGTCTTCATGAATTCCAGGATCAAGGAGGCCCAGCGCCAGGGCGCCTCGATCGAGGATATCTCGGCCGGCCTCGCCTACGCCGTGGTGAAGAATTCGCTGCACAAGGTGCTGAAGCTGCACGACGCGAACCTGTTGGGAGAACGCATCATGGTTCATGGCGGCGCCTTTCGGAACCCCGCGGTGTTGAGGGCGCTCGAGCTCCTCACGGGGAAGGAAGTAGTAAGACCGGACGCGGCAGAGCTCATGGGAGCCTACGGGGCCGCCATCGTCGCCCGTGAGAACCACCGCGCCGCAAACCACGGGAAATCGGCCTTCGTAGGTTTCGGCACGGCGAGAAGATCGGACATATCAAACAGGGAAACCGTCAACTGTCGCGGATGCGAGAACGCCTGCAGGGTCAAAAGGCTCACCTTCACGAACGGCAGGCGTTACTTTACGGGAAACCGCTGTGAGAGAACCTTCAGCAATAACGGCGACGGCAAACCCCGGGGGACAAACATGGCCGCGGACAAGGCGAGGATGCTTTTCGACAGACCGTGCGATCCCGAAGGCGTTCCCATCCTTTCCTTCGGCATACCCCGGGCACTCAACATGTACGAGGATTTCCCTTTCTGGGCCGCCTTCCTTACCGCATGCGGTTTCCGGGTGGTTCTCTCTTCTCCGTCGGGCGCACGTCTCTTCGAGAAGGGTGTTCACACGGTCATGTCGGACAACATCTGTTTCCCGGGAAAGCTCGTCCATGGCCATATCCGCGACCTTGTTGAAAAGAAGGTGGACAGGATTTTCTACCCCAACGTCGTATACGAGCAGAAAGAGTGCACGTTTTCGTGGAACAGCTACAACTGCCCTGTGGTCACGGGATATCCTGATATCATCAGAAGTGCCGTCAACCCCGCGGACGCTTATTCAATCCCCCTCGATTCCCCCACCATCAGCTTCAAGGACCCGGTTCTCCTGGAGAAACAGGTCTATGCCTTCGTCAGACGGTTCGGCGTAACTCGCGCTGTCTGCGCCTCCGCGGCAAGGCAAGCCCGAAAGGCCCAAAACATCTTCAGAGCCCGGATCAAGGAACGGGGGGAGGCGGCCCTGAAAGAAGCTTCTGCGAAGGGCGTTCCCATTGTCGTCCTCGCGGGCAGGCCCTATCATCTGGACCCCTTCATAAACCACGGCATACCCGAACTGCTTGCCGGCCTGGGCGTTTGTGTCGTTGTCGAAGATGCCCTGCCCTTCAACCCGCAAGAAGCGCTCAAAGAGAGCGACATCCTCACCCAATGGGAATACCCTAATCGAATCCTGGCCGCCGCGGAATACGTGAGCAGCCGGGATCGCATGGATATGGCGTTGCTCACGTCCTTCGGCTGCGGCATCGACGCGGTGGCGGCGGATGAGGCGCGCCTTATCCTGTCACGTAAAGGCCGCAGCCTTACCGTCATCAAGATCGATGAGATCGCCAACCTCGGGGCGGCGCGGATACGGCTTCGGTCGCTTGTCGAGACTTTCCGTCATCGTGCGCAGCCGACGCCCCCCGTCCCGGAACGAGCCAACCCTTCTCCAAGGCATGGGAGGGCCGTGAAACCCACGATCCTTATACCGTGGATCTCGCCGATGTACTCCCCCTTGCTGCCTCCCCTCGGGCGGGCGCTGGGGCTCGATGTCGAGATTCTTCCGCCGCCCGACCGGGACTCGGTCGAAAGGGGGCTCAAATACGTGAACAACGATGTCTGCTACCCGGCCGCGGTCATCATTGGCGACATAGTGAAGGCGCTCGACTCCGGGAGATACGACCCGGAGAGAACGGCCACCCTATACGCCCAGACTTACGGGCAATGCCGGGCGTCAAACTACCTGCCTCTGATCCGGAAGGCCCTCAAGTCCGCCGGATATGACGCGGTGGAAGCCTTCTCCCTGTCCCTCGGGGAAGGCGATGGACGCGCCGGGCTTGAGATCGACAAACGAAAGACCATCAGGAGGCTCGCCCTGGGCGTGGTCTTCGCCGATGCCCTTGCCCGGCTCTACCATGCAACAGCGCCACACGCCTTATGCAAAGAAGAGGCTGCCCGGGTGCACAAGGAGTACCTTGACAAGGTTGCCCGGCTCGCGAGCGAGGGCGCCCGGCAAAAGCTGTTCGAGACGCTCTCGCTCGCTGTCGATCGGTTTAATTCCATTGCCACGCACAAGCAACCGGTCGCAAGGGTCGTAGGGGTGGTCGGGGAGATCTATGTCACCTACAATGCCTTCGGAGGGGCCTACGTCGTTGACTGGTTCATAAGCCAGGGCGCCGAGGTCGTGGTCCCTCCCCTCTTCCCTTTCTTCGCGCAGACCTTCGTCAATCAGAGATTCGACTACAACTCGTACCTAGCGAGGTCCTTTCGTGATCTTCTTCTCAGCGCTGCCCTTGAGATCTACACAAACCGTTTCCTCTCGAGGGTGGAGGCCGTGATGAAGGGCTTTTATCGCTACCGGGAATACCCTTCGCTGCGGTCCCTGTCGAAAGAGGCGGCACAGATCGTCAGCTTTGCGAACCAGGCCGGTGAAGGGTGGCTCCTGGCGGCGGAGATGATCGCCATGTATCAAAGCGGGGTCAAAGACCTCATCTGCATGCAGCCCTTCGGTTGTCTCGCCAATCATGTCACGGGAAAGGGGATCTCCCAACGGATGAAGAAGTTCTATCCGGAGGTGGACCTTCTCTTTCTGGACATGGATGCGGGGCAGAGCGAAGTGAATATACTCAATCGACTCCATTCGGTCTACGGAGCGAGAGGTTAAATGGCCGGAGCCTGGATGAATCGGGACGACATGCATGGGCATCACTGTCGCCCCATCTTATTGAACCTGAAGGAGGAACAAAGAATGAGCGTCCGTGAAGTGGTTGAACTAAGAGCCTCTAAAGGGGTCTCCCAGCTTATCGTCAAATTGCTCGACAACCGTTCCGACGGGACCTTTGATCGACTGATCTTCCTCGCCGAAAAACTGACCGACGACAAGGAGGTCCTCGCGGCGACACACGGCATCAGAACGATGCTCAAGGACCCCGATCACCCCGTTCACCGGTTGTTCAAACGGGTTGCGGAGTACCTGCCGTACGAGAACAAGGCGAGGCTGTTCCAAAACTTTTTCAACAACGCTTGGTTCGCCGGAAAGAAGGTGCAGAAGAAGACCTTCGAAACTCATGGGTTCTGGCCTCCTGTCGCCATGATCCTCAGCCCCACCCTCAACTGCAATCTCCGCTGCAGGGGCTGCTATACCCTCGGCTACGGTATGAGACACGAGTTGCCCTACGAGATCGTGGACAGGGTGCTGAAGGAGTGCGAGGAACTGGGCATCTTCATCATCACCGTCCTGGGCGGGGAGCCCCTTGTCTATCCCCACCTGTTCAGGATGATGGAAGAGCATCCCAACCTCACCTTCCAGGTGTACACCAACGGCACGCTCGTAACCCGCGAGATCGCGGCGCGCTTCAGAAAGCTCAACGCGATTGTCGTGATCAGCAACGAAGGGTATGAGGCGGAGACCGACCAATGGAGGGGCAAGGGCGTTTACAGGAAGGTACTGAAGGCCTTCGAGTACCTGACGGACGAGCGGGTCCTCGTCGGCTCCTCCGCTACTGTCACGAGCAAGAACGTGGACGTCGTCGCCTCCGATGAGTTCATCGACAGGATGATCGGGCTCGGCTCGATCCTCCAGATGTATTTTCTCTATATGCCGGTCAACGGGCAGAGCGATTTCTCCTTACTCGTCACGCCCGAGCAGCGCGACCATCTGAGGAGAAAGGTCGCCGAGTTCAGGCGGACGAAGCCCCTTTTCTTCATCGATTTCTGGAACGACGGTCCCCACGTGAAGGGATGCATCGCCGGCGGCAGAGAGTATTTCCACGTCAACGCCAACGGCGATATCGAGCCCTGCGTTTACGCCCACATGGCCACGCACAACGTGAGGGACACCTCTCTCAGGGATGCCCTCATGAGCCCCCTGTTCCAGGCGGTCAGGGCTCATCAACCGCACAACGAGAACCATTTGAGACCCTGCATGATCATCGACAACCCCGAGATAGCAAGGGAGATCATCGGGACCGTCAAGCCCCGCTTCACCCATCCCGGGGCGGAAGAGATCTACACTGTCCGCGCCGGCGAGCTCGACGAGTACGCGCGAAGATACGCCGAATTCATCGAGCCGATCTGGGAGAAAGAATACCTGTCGGACAGCGGAGAGAAGAACTGCAAGGCATGTAGATAAGGCAGGATTGCAGGATTTTCCATGCATCGATTTGGAGGGAAACTGACTACCCTCTTTGCCGGCCAGATCGGCAAAGAGGAAAGATTAAAAAGCTTAAGACGGAAACGGACGTCATACAAGAAGGAGGAAGATATGGCTATCATCAGAAAAACGGTGCTCTTGGGGCTTGGTCTTGCGAGTCTTGCAAAAGAGAGAAGAGACAAAGTGGTCGACGACCTCACCAGACGGGGTGAGGCCGCAAGACAAGACAGGTTCAAAACGGTCGACACCTTGCTCAAGGAGGCAGAGAAAAGAGAAGGGGAGTTCGCCCAAAAAGCGACCGGCAAGGTGCGCAAAGTGATGACCGGTCTGGGGTTGTCTACGAAGAAGGACCTCGAGGAAGTCACGAAAGTATTGACGAGCATAGAACAAAGGCTCTCGCCCGCAGATGATAAGAAGGTTGGATAGATCATTGTCCGTTCTCAGGGGCCGCATTGGCCGTGACGACCTTCGAAGATATCACCAGATTCTGGGTATCCTGGTCCGATACGGCTTCGGAGATGTTGTTGGAAGGATAAGAACCGCGTACCCCGTGCGCTGGCGTTGGAGATCCGTGCGGAGGCCCGCCGAGGTCCGTGCGGACCTTTCTGCACCGGAGCGCATGCGGCTTGCCTTTGAGGAACTGGGTCCAACGTTCATCAAGTTCGGCCAGGCGCTGAGTTGCCGAACCGACCTGCTTCCTCCCGAATTTATCAGGGAGCTGAGCAAGCTTCAGGATTCCGTGCCCCCCTTCCCTTACACCGAAGCCAAGGCAGAGATCGAGGCAGAGATCGGCCGCCCCCTTTCCGAGATATTCGAATGGATAGACAGCGAGCCGGTGGCCGCCGGCTCGCTCGCCCAGGTCTATTGGGCCAGGACATGGGAGGCTGAAGAGGTGGCGGTCAAGGTCCAACGTCCCGGAATCGAAGCCGTCATCGGCCCGGATATCCGTATCCTCTATCGGCTGGCCACTCTTGCGGAGCGCCGTTTTTCCGACTTACGGCTCTATGAGCCGGCCAGGATCGTCGACGAGTTCTCGAGAACCATACGCAGAGAGCTCGATTTTGTAAGGGAAGGTCGCAACATTGACCGGTTCAGACACTATTTCGCCGGCGACAGGACCGTGCACATCCCGAAGGTTTACTGGGAGTACACTGCCTCCAGGGTGCTGACCATGGAGTACATTAAAGGCATCAAGATCTCCGATGTGAAGCAGATAGATGCTGCCGGGCTCGACAAAAGGGAGATCGCAATCAACGGCGCCAGTCTCATTCTTAAGGAGGTGTTTCAACACCGCTTCTTTCACGCCGATCCCCATCCGGGAAATCTTTTCGTTCTCGAGAACAACGTGATCGCTCCCGTTGACTTCGGGATGACGGGCTCCCTAGACGAGGAAACCGCCGAACGTGTGGCCGCCCTGGTCGCGGCGGTCGTGGTGAGGGATCTGAACGAGGTTATCGACATTCTGCTTGCTCTCCGGGCCTCGGAGGGGCCGGTGGACCGCAAGGCCATGAAGGCCGATTTGACCGACCTGTTTGAACAATATCACGAGGTTCCCCTCAAAGACGTAAACATCAAGGAATTCCTGGATGAAGTGATGGCCGTTATCCGCAACTACAGGCTGAGCCCGCCGGGCAACCTCGTCATGATGATCCGCGCCCTCTTGCTCAGCGAAGGCATCGGCAGGGAGCTCTATCCCCAATTCAATATAGTCGAATACATGAAACCTTACGCGCGCAAGGCCCTGTTCCGCCGTCTCGATCTAGATCGAGAGCTCCGGGAGTTAGCCATGGCCGGAAGGGATGCCTTGAGACTTGCCAAACAAATGCCTGCCGACGTGACCGAGATTTTGTCGAAGCTGAGGAACAATGGAATTGTCATAGCCGTCGAACATAAGGGGATCGACCATTTCACTACCGAGTTGGACCGGTCAAGCAACCGGCTAAGCTTTGCCATGGTGATCGCGGCGCTCATCGTAGGCTCATCGATCATCTTTCAGACCAGGGTGGGTCCGGCCTTATCCGGCTATCCCCTTCTCGGCCTTGTGGGTTTTCTGCTGGCAAGTATCCTCGGCCTGTGGCTGCTCATCGGCATCATTCGCTCGGGGAGTCTAAATTAAGGTTCGTGATTTTCGGATAGGAGAGATCGATCTCTATTCAGGGCTCGCCTATCAACGGCAACAAATACATTCACAAGGAGACGAGATGGCGACGAACATAGAGAATAACGTGGGTGTCCTTGCTTCGGTGAGCGCGGGTCCCGCTTCAAAGGAAAAAACGGGGAACAACGTTGCGAGTCTAATTCCCCATTTGCGGCACAACGCGGGCCGAACTTCACGTTGTAAAGGACGTAGACAAGTTTTTGTCCCTCTTCACTTAGCAAGTGCGGGGAGGGCAGCGCATGCTTGAATCGGTGAAGCTGAGATTCATTCTTATCGGGGCACTTGTTGCGATATCCATTGTCCTCTGCCTGCCCAATGTCTATGAGCCCGCGGGCGCGTTGAGAAAATACCTTCCGTTGTCCGACAAGATGCACCTCGGCCTCGATCTGAAAGGTGGCATGCAGTTGCTGCTTCAACTTGACACGGCCAAGCTCATGGAGAACATGGTGCAAAGGAAGGTCGACGCCCTGAAGAACACGATGATCGACGAGCGCATAGTCTTTCTCGGGCTGGACAAGAAAGAATATTCCATCCTGGTTAGCATACGGCCCCAGGAGAAAGACAAGCTCAATAGCCTTGTCGGCACAAGATTCCCGGAACTGAAAGCAGGTGCTTCCATGGCGGACGGGGACACCCTTCGACTGGAATTTCTTCTCCTTGATGGGGAAATGACGCTCATAAGACAAAACGCCACAGACCAAGCTCTCGAGACGATACGCAACAGGATAGACCAATTCGGGGTGACTGAGCCGGTGGTCGTCAAACAGGGGGAAAACCAGATACTCGTTCAACTGCCCGGCGTCAAGGAACCCCAGAGGGCCCTGGACCTCATTGGAAGAACAGCACAGCTCGAGTTCAAGCTCGTTGACGAGGAGAACATCTCAAAGGTGCACGCGGACGGGATAGCGCCTCGGGGCAGCCGGCTATTCGTGGAAAAGAGGAGAAACCGGGAAACGGGAGTCACTACGACAGCGCCGATCCTCCTAAAAGAGCAGTCGGTACTCACCGGTGACCTCCTGGATAGCGCCCAGGTGAAAGTTGGTGGCGAATTTGCCAACGAGCCTTACGTAGCTATCGAGTTCAACAGTGAAGGAGCAAGGCTCTTCGATCTGATCACAGGGCAGAACCAAGGGAAGAGGCTGGCTATCGTTCTCGACGACGTCGTGTACTCCGCTCCGGTCATCCAGGAGCGGATTACCGGTGGCAAGGCATCGATCACCGGCGCGTTCACTGCAAACGAGGCAAGGGATCTTGCCATAGTATTGCGGGCAGGCGCGCTTCCCGCGCCGGTGAAGGTGATCCAGAACATCACGATAGGGCCCACCTTGGGGCAGGACTCCATCAGGAAAGGCATACGGGCGGCGCTCCTCGGGGCCGCTCTCGTGATACTGTTTATGCTCTACTACTACCGACTCTCTGGGGTAGCGGCCAACATTGCTCTCCTTCTGAATGTCCTCTTTCTTCTAGGAGCCTTCAGTATCCTTCAGGCGACTCTGACCCTGCCGGGCATCGCGGGCATCATCCTCACCATGGGCATGGGGGTAGATACGAATGTCCTCATTTTCGAGAGGATCAGGGAAGAGCTGAGGCTCGGCAAGACAGTGAGGGCCGCCGTCGAAGGTGGCTACTCGAAGGCGTGGCTCACCATCGTTGATGCACACGTGACGACGCTCATCACCAGTTGCGCGCTCTTCACATTCGGTACCGGCCCCATAAAAGGATTCGCGGTGACGTTGAGCATCGGCATACTCATCAACCTCTTCACCGCAGTTTTCGGATCGAAGGTCATTTTTGACTGGGTTATTGAAAAATACAAGCCAAGGAGTCTCAGCATATGAGTGAATTCCGGGAGATCATAAAGGATACCCAAATAGATTTTGTCGGTCTAAGAAGAATAGCCTTCGTTTTCTCCGGGGTGTTGCTGCTTCTCGGTTGTATCGCCTTCGCGATGATTTCGATGGGTAAGGCCAACCTGAGCACGGACTTCACTGGAGGCACGAGCATCCACGTTCAGTTCCACGATACCGTAAGTATCGCCGAACTGAGAAACGCCCTCGTGGGGAGCGACATGCACGATGCACAGATACAGGAGGTGAGCGGGACGAAGGGGTTCCTGATCAAGACCCAGTTTGTCGACACACAAAAGGAAAATGTCCAGGATAGGATGAACCGTATTCTGCCAAAGCAACTTCCGGACAAGCGCTACGAAATACTTGAAAGCAATGCGGTTGGAGCCGCTGTCGGGAAAACATTGAAACGATATGCCATCATTGCAACTGTCGTTTCTTTCATCGGCATTGTCGTATACATAGCGGTTAGGTTCAACTTCATCTTCGGGGTGGTTGCGACGATCGCCACGTTCCACGATGTGCTTGCCATGCTCGGCATTTTCTATATCATGGGCAGGGAGATCAATATGCTTTTCATCACGGCCATCCTTACCGTCGCCGGTTATTCTCTCACCGACACGATCGTGGTATTTGACAGGATCCGGGAACGCATGGTGAAAATGAAGTCGAGAGAAGACTTCGGGAACATTGTCAACGGCAGCATCAACGAGGTTCTGAGCAGGACGATCGTCACCAACCTCACCACCCTTCTGGTGACCGCTGCCTTGTGTTTCCTCGGTGGACCGGTGCTTTTTGATTTTTCTCTTGCCCTTGTCATAGGGATATGCATCGGGACCTATTCTTCGATCTTCATCGCAAGCCCACTCGTGTTCATCTGGAGAAGGAAGGCCCTGTAGAACCCAATCGGTATAGGGGACGGCCTTCTCGACCGCTCCCCTGCCACACCACCCCGGCATGCGGGTCCGCACC
>MVQQ01000253.1 GCA_002067555.1 Syntrophorhabdus sp. PtaB.Bin184 | reverse complement strand
GCAAGGGTCTGGTTCTCCCTCTCTATCTTGACGTTCTCCTTCGCCTCGAGCGCCTGGTGGAGACCTTCGCTGTAGCGCCTTCCGGGCATGAGCCTGCCCGTGAACTCGTCGACGATGACGACCTGGCCGTCCTTGACGATGTAGTCCACGTCGCGGGCGAAGAGCTGATGGGCCTTGAGCGCCTGGTTGATGTGGTGGAGGAAATCGACGTACTTCGGGTCGTAGAGGTTCTCGATGTTGAGGACCCTCTCGAGTTTCGCGACGCCGTCCTCGGTAAGGTAGGCGCTGCGGGCCTTTTCGTCTATCATGAAATCCTGCTCACGCTTGAGCTGCGGTATCAGCTTGTTGATCTTGTAGTACTTGTCCGTCGATTCCTCGGCGGGGCCGGAGATGATGAGAGGCGTCCTCGCCTCGTCGATGAGGATACTGTCCACCTCGTCGACGATGGCGTAATTGAACTCGCGCTGGACACAGTCTTCCAGGTCGTAGTGCATGTTGTCGCGGAGGTAGTCGAAACCGAACTCATTGTTCGTCCCGTAGGTGACGTCGCATCCATAGGCGTGCCTGCGGGCCGCATCGTCGAGGTCGTGGACGATGACACCCACGGAAAGGCCCAGAAACTGATACACCGGACCCATCCACTCGGCGTCCCTTTTCGCCAGGTAATCGTTGACGGTGACCACGTGGACGCCGAGGCCGGTCAGGGCGTTGAGGTAGACGGGCAGGGTGGCGACGAGGGTTTTCCCTTCGCCCGTTGCCATCTCGGCGATCCTGCCCTCGTGCAGCACGATCCCGCCGATGAGCTGGACGTCGAAATGGCGCATTCCCAGGGTGCGCCAGGCCGCTTCGCGGGCGACGGCAAAAGCTTCGGGCAGAAGGGAGTCGAGATCTTCGCCCCCGGCGAGCCGTTCCCTGAAATGCGGGGTCATGGCCCTGAGCTCATCATCGCTTAAGGCCTTCATCCTGTTCTCGAACTCGTTCGCCCTGTCGACGATGGGCTGAATGCGCTTGAGCTCGCGTTCGTTCTTGGTGCCGACGATCTTCTTGATCAGGTTTCCGATCATGGTTCACGTGCCTTCGGCAAAAAAACCTTCAGCTCAGACCATGCTTCGCGAGGGAAGGCTGCCCTGAGCTGTCTGTTCTTTTCCGTGATCTTTATCAGTCTCTCAGTGTCGCGACGATCCTCTCGGGGTGGAGCAGGATACTCAGTGCGTCGTTTATGTCCTTTACGAAGAAATCGGCCTCCCTCAGCACATCCTTGGAGCATCCTTCCTCGCCGATCACGCCGATTCCGAGGGAAGCCTCCTTGAGCATCAATACGTCGTTCGAGCCGTTGCCTATGGCCACTATCTTCTCGGGCCCCAGTTCCTTTATTATCTTCGCCTTTTCCTGGGCGCTCGATTCCTTCCCCACCTTGATGATGCTGAAACCGATCGTGTTTCCTTCGCTGTCTATGTTGCCGTAGGTATCGGACGTGATGATGAACACCTTTATGTACCGGGACACCCTTTCGAGCATCTCCTTGACGCTTTCCTTCATCTTTCCGTCAAAGGCGCAGGTCCCGTTGTAGTCGATGACCAGGTATTCAATATCAAGATCGCCCCATCCGGGAACGGAAACACTTATCATAGTAGCCTCCTTGGTAGTCTTTCGGATACAATTGTAGCATATATTAATGCAATTAGAACCATTAATTTGCGTCTTTAAAGGATATTCTTCACAGGTTTTCTCTTGATTTTTTGCAACTTACAGTTTAAAAGCAGAGGGTTCGAAATTGTAGTACGAGGAGAATGGGACCATGGACCAGCAGAAGAAATGGGATGTCGATTGCGTCATCTACGACTGCGACGGAGTGCTCTTCGATTCCTTCGACGCCAACAGGCGTCTCTACAATAGTATTGCCCTTGCCGCGCGGGGCACGGAGCTCGACGCGGACGAGCTGCGCTATTGCCATACCCACACCGTTTACCAATCCATTGCTCACATCTGCCGCAACGATGCGGAATCCGAGCGCCGTGCGCGGGAATTCTTCGCGAGCACCATAGACTTCCGGGATTTCATCCCCTACCTCACGATGGAGCCTAACGTCACGGAGACCCTGGAGAAACTGAAGGCACGGGGTATATCGCGGGCGATAAGCACGAACCGGACGACGTCGATGAGGCATATCATGGAACGGTACGCGCTATGGCGGTATTTCGACATCGTGGTGACCGCCGCCCACCAGGCTCAAGCCGGAAACGATGGCGGGCCTGCGGGGACGATACTCCAGGCGAAGTCAAAACCGGACCCCGAAGGGGTCGAAAAGATCCTCAAGGCATTGAATGTGAGGCGCGAGGCCACCCTGTACATCGGCGATTCCGAAGTTGATATGGGAACGGCGCGGTCCTCGGGGGTCAGGTTCGTGGCTTACAAGAACAACACCCTCGAGGCGGATGCTTCTATTGACGACCACCTTGCCCTGCTTGAGTTTCTCTCGGACGGCTGAGCTCTTCCG
>MVQQ01000252.1 GCA_002067555.1 Syntrophorhabdus sp. PtaB.Bin184 | reverse complement strand
TCAATGAGCAGTCTCCCCTTTCTCAGTTTTTCCAGGTTCCTTATCTCGGCAACGATCTGTTCCGTATCGCTTGCCCTCTTGCCGTTTGCGGGTTCATCCCTTCCCTCCCGTTCCTCGGGCTTCTTCCCGCGATACCGTTCCATCTCGTCGTAGAAGCTCTGGAGGGTCTGGACGAGCTTCGCGTTGAGCTTCTTCAGGGTGATCTTGTCCCGGGCGTTCTTGACGACCACCTGGAGCTCTTCCATCCTGAAGGGCTTGACGATGTAATCGAAGGCGCCGATCCTCACCGCCTCGACAGCGCTGTCCATCGAGGCATAGCCCGTGATGATGACGAACTCCGTGTCCTGATTCTCTTTCCTGATCGTCTTTATCAGTTCCATGCCCGGTACTTCCGGCATGTTGAGGTCCGTGATTATGAGGTCGAAGGGTTCCTGGTGCTGTCTTTCCAGGGCTTCCCTGCCGTTGGCCGCCCCTTCGGCGTCATGGCCCTCCCCTTTCAGGTACTCCTGAAGGATCTCCCTGAGTTCCTTATTGTCGTCGACGATGAGAATGCGGAAGGGATCATCATTTTTCATCATGTCTCTTTAATTTCTCGGTCACGTGCTCACCGATGCGATCGTACAGCATCTTCTTCATCCCTTCCCGTGAAATGTTCACCTCATCCTCGCGGCTGTCCATCTCACGTTCGCCACCAGACCTGTTCATGCGGACCTTCATGTTCTTCATGTAGGTCCTTATGACACTGCTTATCTGGTAATCCGAGATGGTCATTCTACTTCTCCCTGTTACTTTATCGGACCGGGGGAAGGATGACTTAAGCTGTTTTTTTATTTCTTGAGAGAAAAAAACGCAGGGACCGGCGGCAGGGGAAATTTCGGGCTGTACGACCTGACGGCCCGCCGGCTTTGCGCATAGCTGTCAATCTCCATCAAAAGCTTTGAGCGCTCTTCTTCGAGCCTCTCTATAACCTTCATCTCGTTGGCGCAGAACCTTTCCGCAATTTCGGCCTCCATCACCACGGACGACAACGCCAGCCGCTCGCAGACCTCCTGCCGCTTGAGGAGACACTCGACGAACGCGGCGCTGTCCTCCTGTTCCAGGGCCGCCCGGGTCATCCCCTCGAAAAAGATGAGATCTCTCTCGTCGCGTGTCTTCATATCAGCCATCCCCTCCCGCAAAACTCCTGTGCATAAAGGAGTCCTTCAGTTGATAGGAACTCTTGAGCAACATCTGCAACTCGTTGAGCCTCTTCTCGAAGCTGACCCTCCTGTCCGCGTCGTCGCCGGCCGCTCGCTCTTTGCCGGAAGGGCTTTCCAGGACAGCTTCCGGGCTACCCGCATGGAGCCCCGCACATGCCAGGGGGTTATAGGCGATCCTCTCGTGGAGGGATGCGGTGAGGTCATGCACGAAGCGGACCGTCTCGCCCTTCCCGCCGGAAAGAGCGTCGTGCAACACTCCCGCATCGACCTTCAGGAGACCCCTTTCATCGAGGGACATACCGGTGGACTTCGCCGCGTCGCTGCCGTCCATGCCCGTCAGTTCCTTGAAGGCGCCCGCGAAGGATGCCGCCACCGCGCGCTTTAGGGCTTCCCTCACCAGAGCGTACCCTTCTCCTTCCGTCTCCGTATTCTCCGCGCCTTCGCCCCGGGGCGCGACATCGGGCGGGGACCCGGCGATGATCCCGTTGACCGCGTCGGAAAAGGCCGCGACCTTGACGGCGATCTCCCCGGCAATCGGGGCATTGACGGCCGCCGAGGTCTGTGCTGCCGGTTCGAGCTGTCCCATGAATGTCACCGTGACGGAGGCAGGTCCCGCGGATGAAAACGTGGGTGCGCCATCAGCATCGGAAAGAGCGGCGGTGTCCTCAGCGTCCTCTGCCCGTCCTTCCTCGCCCTGACCATCGCTCGTGACAAAGAGACGCTGCAGCATGCGACCCGCATCCTTCATGGCCGCGCCGGGATCGGAGAGAAAGGACCTCACGGTCATCCGGGACATGCCCTCCTCAGCGGGTCCGGCAGTCTCCTGCCGCCCCCGGGTCTGAGTCGTCGCCGAAGGTGCCTCAAGGATGTGCTGGAGATGCTCCACCGGAACCTCTTCCTCCGCACCTGACAGAAGACCGGTGATCACGGCAATCTCCCGGGGGATCGCCTCACCGGAAAGCTCCCCTCCACCATTACTATTATAGGCCGTTATCCCTCCCGATGGACCGTGACGAATAACAGTCGCGGCAGGCGCGCCATCGACGGTATCGACGGAGATGATGAACTTTTCCCTCACCTGTGACGGATCAGGGCCGGAGGGGTCCGAAACGAGACCAGAGCCGCAGCGGGCCAGCGCCTCCGCCACATCCTTCGCGACGGCTTGAAGGACCTCTTCCTGGCATCCTTCCGCCAGACCGGCGTCTTCGGGCCAGCCCATGCCCTTGACCACGACAAGCTCGCCCTGTAAGTCCTCACCCTCCCCGCCGGAGACGTGACCAGGAAAATAGACAAGGATATCCCCGTGCGCTATTGCGGAGCTTCGGGGCACATTGGCAAAAGCCTGCCCGGGATATTCGTCGACCGCTGCCGGAAGAGGATCGCCGGTCAAGCTCATGATCTCCGACGCCATCTCTTCGATCGCTCGAAGGTGCCTCAAGATCGCCACGCCGGGCCGGGCTGATAGAAAGGAGACATCCCCGGCGGCAATCCGGCCTCCACCGGCCGTGACGGATACGGGCCTCTTTGAAGTGCCGGGCAGTCCCGCAAAGGGATATGTAGTCCAGGCTATCTTCATGACACGGGTTCCCTCTTCTTCTCCTGCGATGTTTATCGGCTGAACGGGGATAACCTTAACACCCCGCCCCGTCTCGCGAATCCGATGTCAATTATCTGACGAGAGGGTCCGTCCGTGCGGACCATCCCATGGCCCGATCGCGTGCCGCCATTCCCCGGCATCCCTTTATCGACAACCGTTTACGGACCCTTTCCCACTCTCAACCGGGTAGCAGAAAGCGAAGGCATGGATATTGCAAAAAGTTGGCATAACTATGGATCAGGATAATCAAATGAAGGGTTCTGTGCGGCCGGCGGTCTTTCTTGACCGCGACGGGGTCATCAACAGAAAGATGGTCGAAGGACATTACGTGACACAGTGGTCGGGATTCGAATTTCTTACCGGTGTCACCGAGGCCATACGGCTTATGAACGGCAGTGGTTATCTCGTCATCGTAGTCACCAACCAGCAGTGCGTCGGCAAGGGGATCGTCACGATGGAGGCGATCGAAGGCATCCACCTCAGGATGGTACGGTCCCTCGAAGAGAACGGTGCCCGTATCGACGGCATCTACGTGTGCCCCCATCTCGCCTCCGACGGGTGCTCCTGCAGGAAACCGGCCACGGGCCTTTTCGAAATGGCCGCGAGGGACTTCAGAAGGCGCGGGATATCCATTGACATGGTGAGAAGCCACATGATCGGGGATTCGGACAGCGACATCCTGGCTGGGGAAAATGCGGGCCTTACCACATTCAGGGTCACCAGCAACTACGATCCCCGGATGTGTCCCGGAGGGAAGGGCCTCCTCAATGCGGCAAGAAGCATCACGGCCAACGACCAACGAAAAAGGATGGCGATGTGAGAAAGCGAGCGCTCATCACGGGAATAACGGGCATGGTGGGCTCCCACCTGTGCGATTTTCTCCTCGAACACACGGACTGGGACGTCTACGGCATGTGCCGCTGGAGAAGCCCTCTCGACAACGTGGAGCATCTTCTCGACAGGGCGAACAGGAAAGACAGGGTCTTCTTCCTCAACGGCGACCTTAACGATTACGTCTCTCTGGCAGGCACCGTGGAGGAAAGCAGGCCGGACTATGTATTCCACCTCGCCGCCCAGAGCTACCCGAAGACGAGTTTCTCCGCTCCCTTCGACACCCTGGAGACAAACATCCTCGGGACCGAAAGGCTCCTCGAGGCCATAAGGAGAACAGGCGGCATCGATCCCGTTATCCACGTGTGCTCCTCCTCCGAGGTATTCGGACGGGTCCCACGAGAGAAACTCCCCATCAACGAGGAATGCTCCTTCCACCCCGCCTCACCCTACGCCATATCGAAGATCGGCACCGACATGGTGGGACGCTTCCACGCCGAGGCTTACGGTCAAAAGATCGTGGTGACGAGAATGTTCACCCACACCGGGCCGCGAAGGGGAGATGTCTTCGCCGAATCCACCTTCGCCAAGCAGATAGCCATGATCGAGGCCGGTCTCATCCCTCCCGTGGTGAAGACAGGCAACCTTAATTCCATGCGCACCTGGTCGGACGTGCGCGACGCGGTGCGGGCCTACTACATGCTCGTCACCGTCAACCCCATCCCGGGACAGTACTACAACATAGGCGGGACCTATTCCTGCACCGTCGGCGACATGCTCGACCACCTGATATCGATATCCACCGCGAAAGAAACCATCCGCGTCGAGACGGAAGGTGCGAGGCTCCGGCCCCTCGACGCCGACCTCCAGGTGCCGGACACCTCCAAGTTCCATGCCCACACGGGCTGGAAACCGGAGATACCTTTTGAAAAGACGATGAAGGACCTGCTCGATGACTGGCGCGGCAAGGTCCGGTCGGGCAAGGGGTTCCTCACGCGATGACAAGAAGACTCTCCCCCTGTTCATCCGAATCTCCGCCTGCTCTTCTGTGCCCAGAACTCGTCCCGGTGATCACGGTACACGAGAACCCATGGTTCAGGGTCGTTTCCAGAGGCTCTTACTATACCCTTGAATATGAACGGCCTCAGGTTGTTGTCCTCCCGGTTCTGGCAAACAGCTCCGTTATCATGGTCCGCGTTCGGCGCCCGCTCATCGATGACACGCCTCTCGAACTCCCCGCGGGTGATTCAAACCGTGGTGAAACACCGAGAGCGGCCGCCATGAGGGAATTCGCGGAAGAAACAGGCATACGCATCGATGATCCCGCTCGATTCGTCCCCGACCTCCCCATCTCGGAGATGCCGGGGAGAATGCCCGTCCTTCTTTCTGTTTTTCGGATAGCAATCGATGAACGCGAATTCGATTCACGCGGCTCCCATGACGGCGATATTGTCAGCGTAGAGGCCGTCTCATACGGAGATATCCCGGAGAAGATCACCTCGGGTGAGATATACCTGAGCTCTCCCGTCGCCCTCATCTCACGCCTTCTTCTGGAAACCTCCCTGAAGAAGAACACGGCCGGAGATCTGCCATGACGACCCGTCCCGACATCGCCCTTGTCAATGCGGGAGGCACCCGGAAGCAAGTATATCAGGACCTCGGCAATGTCTTCTCCGCCATAGACACCCCTTTCTGGGCCGCCCTCACGGCGGGATATCTCCGAGGAAAGGGGTTCGACGTAAGTATCCTGGATGCCAACGCTCTCAACCTCGATTTTGATGAGACCGTCAGGGCTCTGGCCGACCTGAAGCCACGGTTCATCGCTATTATCTGCTACAGTCAGCAAGCCAATGTTTCCACCCCTATCATGGTGGCGGTCGGGGACCTGTGTCGCAAGATAAAGGAAGAACTTCCCGAAATCCCTCTTATTCTGACAGGCTGGCACCCCTCGGCCCTGCCTGAACGGACCCTTCGGGAGGAGGCCTGTGACCTGCTTGTCAAGGGTGAAGGTTTCAGAACCCTTGCCGACCTCCTTGGAGGGGCAGACTTTCAGAGTATTCCCGGGCTGTGGCGCAGGGAAGGTTCACGCATCCTTCACACCCCTGATGCGGACAACATTCAGGACCTCACCGCGGAGCTTCCCGACGTCGCCTGGGATCTTCTGCCCATGGACCGCTATCGGGCCTTCAGCTGGATGTGCCTGAGGGACTTCAGCGAGCGTACGAAATTCGCCTCCATATTCACGAGCCTCGGCTGTCCCTTCAAGTGCAGCTTCTGCGCGATCCATGCCACCTATGGTGAACACAGGATACGCTACTTTAGCCCTCAATGGGTCTTGAAGCAGATCGATACCCTTGTCACCGAGTATGGGGTCAGACACATCAACATACACGACGAGCTCTTCGTCTTCAATCCAAGGCATTATGTCCCCATAGCGGAAGGCCTTGTTGAACGCGGCTACAACCTCAACATCAACGCCTTCGCCCGTGTCGATGTCCTTGACAGGATTGATGTCGGCCATTTGGAAACCTTGAAGAAGGCCGGATTTCACTGGCTCAAGCTCGGAATTGAGACGGGCAGCACCCGCATCAGGGCCAACGTGGGTAAAGACCATTACGGGATCGATGCGGTGCGCAACGCGGTGAACAAGGCCCATAATACCGGGATAGATTTCTGCGCGAACTTCATGTTCGGCCTGCCCGGGGACGACTACGCCTCCATGCAGGACACGCTCAATCTGGCGCTGGAGTTGATGCCGGCATTCCCCAGCTTTTTCTGTGCCATGGCGATCCCTGGTTCGGACCTCTACAAAGAGGCGCTGGAAAAGGGTTTGCCCCTGCCGGATACGTGGTTGGGTTACGCCTCGCAGGGATACGAGTTCCTGCCGCTCCCCACGGAGCACCTCACGGCCGCCCAGGTAGTGGAATTCCGGGACTATGCCTTCGACACCTATTTCAAGAACCCGGTATATCTCGCCATGATAGAACACAAATTCGGCCCGGCGGCGAGGGACCACATAAAGGAAATGACTGCAATCAGACTGAAAAGGAAGATCCTTGGAGACTGATGAACTGTATGGACGCGCTGGCTAAACAGATCAGGGAAAGCATACTGCGAATCTCGCATCACAGCGGACACGGACACATACCAACGTGTTTTTCCGTGGTGGAGATGCTCTGCGCCGTCTACAAATCCATCCGCCATGACCCGAAGAACCCCGGCTGGAAAGAAAGAGACATCTTCATACTCAGCAAGGGACATGCTGCCTTGGGCCTCTATTGCACCCTTGCCCATTTTGGATACTTCCCGGTAGAGGACGTGTACGCGTTCGGTGCCTTCGGCTCCCGCTTCGGATGCCACGCCGACCGTTTCAAGGTCCCCGGCGTGGAGTTGTCAACCGGCTCTCTCGGCCACGGTATCGGGGTGGCTCTCGGAATGGCTCTCGGTTTCAAGCTTTCAGGCAGCGAACGCAGGGTCTACGTGATGGTGGGCGACGGCGAGTCCAACGAAGGGACCGTATGGGAATCCCTGATGGTGGCCGCCAACCGGTCGCTCAACAATCTGACGGTCCTTCTTGACAACAACGGGTCGCAGTCCCGCTGTCTTCCCATCGACGATCCACAGGCAAAACTGTCGGCCTTCGGTCTCGATGTCGTGTCCGTGGACGGCCACAATATAACCGCCATCAGCCGGGCGCTGGAGCATTCGAACAGCAAACCCCGCGCAATCATAGCGAACACCACCAAGGGCGCCGGCTGCGCAACGCTTGTGCGTGACATGTTCGCCTGGCATCGCCGCAGCCCGAACGCGGCGGAACTGGAGACTCTTCTCGGAGAACTGAATGCGGCAGCAGTTTAGAGACACGGCCCTGAGATTGGCCGGCATGGACGACAAACTGATCCTCCTTTTCGGGGACATCAGTGTTTATCTCTTCAATGACTTCTCCCGTCAATACCCGGGACGTCTTCTCAATATAGGCATTTGCGAGAACACGCTGATAAGCATGGCCGCGGGAATGAGCGCCGCGGGGTTTCACCCCGTGGTCCACACCATCGCACCCTTCGTTACTGAAAGAAGCTACGAACAGGTCAAACTCGACCTGTGTTACAACCGGTTCGGATGCACCATCGTTACCTGCGGCTCCTCCTTCGACTACGCCTGGGACGGCGCCACCCATCACTGCTATACGGACCTCGCGCTCATGAGAATGCTCCCGGGTATGGAGGTCATGCAACCGGGATCGAAGAGAGAATTCGATATCCTCTTTTCAGCCTGTTACAGGAACGGCAACCCGACGTACATCAGGATCGCCGCCGACGAACACGGCCTCGACCTTCCCGTCGAGTTCGGCCGCGGCGTCGTTGTCAAGGAAACTCCGGGTGCAACCGTTACCGTTATCACTGCGGGCCCCATTCTCAAGAATGTCCATACCGCCTGTTCCGACCTTCCCGTCAACGTCCTGTATTTTCCCACGATAAAACCCATCGACAGAGACCTGCTGATGCGCTTCGCGGACACGAAGATACTCGTCGTCCATGACGCCTTCGGTCTCTTCGAGGCCGTCAATGCGTCCTGTCCCGCGGCGGCTGAGTATCACGGACTTCCTGATGATTTTTGCTGCCACTACGGCACCCTCACGGATATCAGAGGCCTGCTTGGGCTCGATGCCGCGGGGATCAGGCAGCGCGCGGGTGCGATGCTATGACGCAAAGAACGATCACCGGGAAGGATTTTGGCCGAATGTTCCGGATCAACGTCCCGGACCTCCCTCACCGCGTCGTTGAGCTCATCGGTCATCAAGACCTGACCTATCGTCCGGCAGGCACGCGGGACCTCGAAGAATACGTCCTTCACTTTCTCGAGCTTGAAAACACGGGCGGTCTCGAAAGGTCGCCCGCGGAAAACCGCAGTGCCTTCGAAAACGGCTGGACTCAAAACCTTGAACAGCTGAAACGATCTAAGCCCGAGGATTATCTGCAGGCGTTGAAACCGGGATACTTCCGTGGAAGCAGGTTCTTCCGGTACAACGACCGGTTGGTTGTGACAAACAACCATCAGCTGGAATATGAACTCTTTCTCATAGCCAGGCTCTGTATCTTTCACGCCTGGCTCAGGAATGTGGACGTTGTCTGCGAGCTGGGGTGCGGCACATGCGCGAACCTCCTGCTCCTTTCAGACACAATGCCTGACGCCGCCTTTATCGGCCTCGATTGGGCACGGGCCTCGTGCGAAATAGCCGGACACTTGAGCAAACGACTGTCGAGAAACATCTCGGGACATGTCTTCAACATGCTTGAGCCGGACCACGGCGTTGACGTACCTGAAGGAGCGGCCATCCTGTCCATCCACGCCTTCGAGCAATTGGGGCGGGAATTCGATGCCATGCTCGATTTCATCCTTGCGAAACGCCCGGCTATCGTCGTCCAGTACGAGCCGGTTCTGGAATTCTACAACACCAATTCCCTTCTTGACGCGCTCGCCCTGCGTTACTGCAGGAAGAGAGGATACCTTGAAGACTACTACACGAGACTGTGCGATATGCAGGAGAAGAAGCTCATCAAGATCCTCGGGGCATGGCGCCCGTATCTTGGCGGCGTGCTCCATGAATCGTCGCTTGTCGTATGGAGGCCCTGTTGACCCGGCGCATGAGACTGATGGAGGACAAGGAGAAACGCATGGACATCAAGAAAACAGACCTCGACGGCGTTCTTCTGGTCTGCTGCGAATCTTTCGAAGACCACCGAGGAGAATACGTGGAGACGTACAATGAGAACCTGTACCGCGCGGCGGGCATAGATGTCCATTTCGTCCAGGACGACATATCAGTTTCGACACGTCACGTGCTGCGGGGTATTCATGGCGATCAGAAAACATGGAAGCTCGTCTCCTGTCTTCATGGCAAGTTCTATCTGGTGGTGGTCAACTGCGACACCGCTTCGGAGAACTTCGGAAAATGGCAGTCATTTGTCCTGTCGGCAAAAAACCGGCGGCAGGTGCTGATACCTCCGAAACACGGCAACGGTCATCTCGTCCTCAGCGAGGAGGCCATCTTTCACTACAAGCAGTCAACCGACTACGACCCCGGTGGTCAATTCACATACAAATGGGATGATCCGGCGCTCAATATATGGTGGCCGATCAACAATCCCATACTCTCCCGCAGGGATGAAAGCGGACATTTCGTATGAAAGGAGCCAATCACGGTGAAACTGTTCCTTAAAGCCTTGAACAGCTGTGTTCAGCGTAAACAGAAGATCCTGCAGTACCGGGAGTACCTGCTGAGGAACGGCCACGATATCGTAGCCGATATAGACAACGCGGAAAGGATCATCATCTGGACCTGTGCTTTCAGAGGAGACGTCCGCGACAACAGCCTCTCCGAGATCAGGCGCGTCAGTCGTCTTTACCCCGGCAGGGTGACCGTCGCCGGATGCCTGCCGGACATCGCACCTGAGGAACTCGCCTCCGTCTTCGATGGTGACATTGTCCCCTGGAAGGATGAGTCCGTCCTCATGGACAAAGCGTTCATGACCGATACTCCTTTGAGCGAGGTCACGCCCGTATTCGTCGAAGGCCGGATCTGTACGAACACCGCCGCGTACCTGAGGAAACATCCCGAATCGGACGTCACCTTTCCCGATGAGTTTGTCAAGGTGGTTGTCTCGGAAGGCTGCCTGTGGGACTGTTCATATTGTTCCGAGCGGCTGATGTTCCCCCCGTACCGCAGTTTTCCCCTCGACGAACTTTTCGACAGGTGCCGCGAACTCGTCCTGAGACATAAGACCTTCGACGTGATGCTCCTCGCGGACAGCCTGGTGGATTACGGGACGGACACGGGCACGAACCTGCCCGGACTCATCCGAAAGCTCTCGTCCATCGACCCGCGCGTGACGTTCGCCCTCAACAACCTCAACCCAATAGGCATCATGAGATTTCAGGATGACTTCGGCGGGTTCTTCTCCGGAGGGAGGATCAAACACCTCAACATCCCTATTCAATCCGCTTCGGACAGGATCCTGAAGGCGATGAACAGGCCCTATTCCCGGGCTGACCTGCAAAGCATCTTTGGTTTTCTGTCCAACCAGGGTTTCACCTGGTACGATACGCATCTCATCGTCGGTTTTCCGGGGGAGACCGGGGATGACATCGAGAGGACCATCGAATTCGTGATCAGGAACAACATCAGGTACGTGCTGCTCAGCGAATACATGGAAGCCGGGCGGGCCCCGTCCTCCCGACTCCCCGGCAAGATCTCCCGCGAGGTGATACAGGAGAGACTATCATCGATGGACAGCACCCTTCAACGGGCCGGCATCATTACAAACAGCTCGAACGGTCCGAGGATGCAAACGCGGTTTGAGAAGATGAACCGTGATTCGGATACCGAAAGGAGATACAATGAAGCGCTCCGCGCCTAACACGGAAACCAAGGGCAACCAGCGGCCCGAGGACCTTCAATACTGGAACAGTATGGAATCGATGCTCTCTTCCGCCGGGTATTCCTACCAGCATGTCCTGGAGCAATGGCCGGTCTACGTGCGCAGAATGCACCTTCAGCGATTCCTTGCCCACTACGAGCTCTTCAAGCACGTCATCGACAGGCCGGGGTGCATAGTCGAGATCGGGGTGTACCGCGGCTCCAGTTTCTTCACGTGGTCCAAACTGCTCGAGACGTTCTGTCCCACTGACCGGACGCGCAAGGTCTTCGGCTTCGATCATTTTCAGGGTCTCCAATCCTTCCGGGAAGAGGACGGAGGCTATTACGAGAAATACGGGAAAACGCCCGGATCATATCAAACCGTCGACATCAAGGAAGAGATATTTGGTCTCGTCGACATCCACAATCAGGACAACCTCATCGCGGGAGTGGAGAGATGCCGGCTGATAGAGGGCGACATACGCGAAACCGTCCCGAATTTCCTGATGGAGAATCCGGGGCTTCGGATAGCCCTGCTTCACCTTGACGTCGACCTTTACGACCCCACTCTCTTCGCCCTCGGACAACTGTATCCCCTAGTCATCAAGGGAGGTCTCGTGGTGCTCGACGAATACGGACTGATCCCGTGGCAGGGGGAAACGAAGGCGGTGGAAGACTATTTTCGCGAATGCGGCGTGAGTGTCCCCGAGATAAGGAAATTTCCCTTTTCCACTCAACCGCACGGCTATTTTGTCAAATGACGTCAAGAGATGGACATGTAACGGAGGAAGGACATGCTGGTTCTGGGTATCCACACGCTGACGCATGATACATGTGCGGCCCTGGTAGAGGACGGCAGGCTGATATATGCCGTCGAGGAGGAACGTCTGAGAGGTGTCAAGCACACGGATGCCTTCCCCGGGTTGGCCATAGGAGAAGCCCTGAAGTTCCGGAACATCACGCTCAAGGACATCGATGCTCTGGCCGTATCCTATGACCCGGTAAGGATCATCCGTGATAAGATATTCCATCATCATACCCGTTACCTGCCTCACTCCGCACCGCGTCTCAGCGCGGACCTCCGCTTTGCCGACCGGCTCGCGAGGTACGAACAGGAAATAAGGGAGATGATGCATTACGATGGTGAGATCTATTTCTGTCACCACCATACAGCGCATTTTGCCAGTTCCTTTCTGGTCTCGACGTTCGAGGAAGGCGCCCTTTTGTCCATAGACGGGTGCGGAGATTTCGAGAGTGCGGTGATCGGTTTCGGCCAAAAGAACCGGGTGACCGTCTTTGACGACTACTGCATCAGATACCCGGAGTCGCTCGGGTTTCTGTACACAACGGTAACGGACCACCTGGGTTTCCTGCGGAACTGCGACGAAGGCAAGGTCATGGGGCTTGCGCCTTACGGCGATCCCCGGACCTTTGAGCCCCTTTTTCGGGATATCGTGACCCTCAAGCCGGAAGGCAGATTTGAGATCAATATGGACTACTTCCTTTACCAGTACCGCAAAAACGCGGGCTTCTCGCGGAAATTCGAGGAGGCCGCCGGACCTGCGAGACTGCCGGGATCTGAAATAACCGACCGTGATCGCGATCTAGCGGCGGCAGTCCAGGCGTGGGCGGAAGAGATAATGCTTCATGTCTGTAACCATCTTCACGATCGGACCCGATGCCCCAATCTTTGTCTGGCGGGTGGGGTATCGCTCAACTGTGTCGCCAACGGACGGGTTCTGGCCGAGACACCCTTCAAGCGCATCTTCATACAGCCCGCGGCAAACGACGCCGGTACAGCGATCGGCTCGGCCCTCCACTACTATTACAGCCGGGAGAAAGACGCGCCAAGACACCCCATCGACAATGCTTTCCTTGGCAACTCTTACTCTGACGCGGAGATAGAAAGAGCACTCAGCAGGAAAAAGCTTTCCTGCAAGATACCCGACAACCTCCACGAGCAACTGGCGGGCTTCATGAAGAACGGGAAGATAATTGGATGGTTCTCGGGGCGCATGGAGATAGGTCCGAGGGCGCTCGGCAACAGGTCGATCCTGACGGCACCCTTCCCGGCGGAAATGAAGGACATACTCAACAGCAAGGTCAAGCACAGGGAGGCCTTCAGGCCCTTTGCTCCCATCGTACGCCTGGAGGAATGCGGACACTATTTCGAATCCGACCATGAATCCCCCTACATGCTCCTCACCTACCGCGTTCGCGATAGCCGCGCGCGGGAGGTTCCGGCAATCACCCATGTGGACGGGACCGCGCGCGTGCAGACCGTCACCCCGGCGCAGAACAGCGAGATCTATGACCTCATAACGGAATTCAAACGTCAGACGGGCGTGGGTGTCATCCTCAACACATCGTTCAATGTTATGGGGCAGCCCATCGTTGAGACGCCCGAGACAGCCATAGAATGCTTTATGGGAACCCAGATGGACTATCTTGTGTTCAACAACAAGTACCTGGTGGAGAAGAAATGAGAGAAAAGACCTGCTTGTATAAGTACGAACAATACGGAAACATCAGGATCGCCTGGACGGATGACCTCGATGGCGGAGGCAGCAGTTTCGGCAGGTCATTCGTGCCCGTTACCCGCCATCTTTTCGGCAAAACAGGTCGCGCCTTCGAGTTCTGCGCAGGACCGGGCTTCATTGGGTTCTATCTCCTCGCCGAGGGTCTCTGCGATTCCCTTTGCCTCTCCGACGTCAACCCGGAGGCTGTGGCACTGATGGAGCACACCGTAGCGATCAACGGATTGGGATCGAGGGTCTCTGTGTATCTCTCCGATGGCTTGAAAACCATACCGGAGTCAGAGAAATGGGACCTCGTCGTCTCCAACCCTCCCCATTTCTTTTCCGAGAGCCACCAGGACCATCTGAACGATCTGAGGCGTGTGGATTCGCAATGGCACGTGCACGAAGAGTTCTATGCAAACGTGGGCCGGCATCTCAATAAAGGGGCCTCGATCCTCTTCCAGGAGAACTATATGGGCAGTTCGGAGGATACGTTTGCAGAGATGCTCCGGAAAAACGGCCTCGTTCTCGTCGACTCTCTGATGATGGACACCGACCGACACCGTGACAACAACAAGTTCTTCATGTGGGTCAAGGAGCGTGGTGACGGACTCTGGTGGCGGTCCGACGAGACGAGAACAGTGCGGGTAGTCGCGTCGGAGATCCTGAGCGGAGGACGCATGTCGCTTCAGCCCGGGAAATACCAGGTCATCCTTGTCAACGACACCGATGACGAATGGGGGATCTTCATGACAAAGGCCTGGGATGAAAAAGGAGCCGGACGCATGGAGGGTCCTGTCCAGATCAGGATTTCGGGCATAGGCCCGGGGACCAGCGGAAAAGGCTCTCCCGTGCTTCTCAACCCCGGCCGATATTTCATAACCCATGACAGGCTGACTGGCTGTTTCGCGACGCTCGACATAGAAGCCGGATGAAGACGGAGGATGTTGAAAAATGATAATCACCAGGACTCCCTTTCGCATCTCCTTTTTTGGTGGGGGGACCGATTTCCCGACCTGGTACGAGAACAATGGCGGTGGAGCCGTCCTATCGACAACGATCAATAAGTACTGCTATATCAGTTGCCGTTGCCTTCCGCCGTTTTTCGACTACAAGTACAGGCTCAATTATTCCAGGCAGGAACAGGCCCGCGGGATCGACGACATAATCCATCCCTCGATACGCGAGACCTTGCGCTTCATGGAGGTCGATTTCGGTCTGTCGGTCAGCCACGACGGAGACCTCCCGGCCATGTCCGGACTGGCATCCAGTTCCGCTTTCACAGTGGGTCTTCTTCACGCTCTCTATGCGCTGAAAGGAAAGATCGTCTCCAAGAAACGGCTCGCCCTCGAAGCCATCCATATCGAACAGAACATGATCAAGGAGAACGTGGGCTCCCAGGACCAGGTTGCCGCGGCATTCGGAGGCCTCAACAAGATCGAATTCAGGAGCCAGCACAATATAGAAGTGATACCTGTTACGATATCCCGTGACGCCTTTCAGCATCTTCAGGAACACTTTCTCCTGTTCTTCACGGGGGTGACGCGCTCCGCCTCCAACATAGAGGAAGAGAAGATGGACCATCTCGAGGACAAGAAGACCGATTACAAGACGCTCATGAGCATGGTCAACGACGCCTTTGCGGTCCTGAGCGGAGAACGGGATATGCTGGACTTCGGCAAGCTCCTTCACGAAACCTGGAAACTCAAGAAGAGCCTCTCCCCCAGGGTCTCGAATCCCTACATCGATACCATATACGACACGGCCAGGAAGAACGGGGCCATAGGAGGCAAGATCCTCGGTGCAGGCGGCGGCGGATTCATGCTCTTCTTTGTGAAACCGGAGAAGAGAAAGAAGGTGAAGGAGGCGCTTCATTTCCTCCTCCATGTGCCGTTCCGCTTCGATACCCTCGGCAGCCAAATAGTCTACTATGCGGAGGAAGGGCTCTGAAAGGCATGCAGACGATCATACTCGCTGGTGGAATGGGGACAAGGCTGAAGAAAACCGTGAGCGATGTACCCAAACCCATGGCACCCGTCGGAGGCAAACCGTTCCTTGAATACATCATCGCCGACCTCGCCGCCCAGGGACTCGGAGACATCATGCTGTCCGTCGGATACGGAAGAGAGGTCATCAAGTCTTACTTCGAGGACGGATCGAGGTGGAAGGTCAGGATCGCCTATTCAGAGGAAACAACACCTCTCGGCACGGGAGGAGCCCTGGCCCACGCGCTCGAGGCGGCGGGCGGAGGAGATTGCCTCGTCCTCAACGGCGACACGTTCAACAAAATGAGTTTCCGGGACATTATCGATTTTCACAATTCGAAGGATGCTCTCATGACAATGGGCCTTACACGCGTCGACAACGCCGACCGGTACGGTTCCGTGGAGTTGGCCGATTCCGGAGAGATCGTGGGATTCCTGGAGAAGAACTCCCGGGACCGCGGATACATCAACAGGGGCGTCTACGTGACATCAGGCGCCATCCTACCAGGTATGCCCCCCGGACCTTTCTCGCTGGAGAAGGACTTCTTCCCCGGACTGATCGGCCTTAAGTTCTACGGCTTCCCAACGGATGGTTTTTTCACCGACATAGGTATACCGTCAACATACCGGTACATGGATGAACACGCTTACCTGCTGGAACAAACTGAAGAAAGCTCTCGGGGACGGAGGTGAAATGAGCACGGAGACCCGATTGAAACCGCCATACCGGATGAACGTCGGCTGTGGCAGGAACACTATGGAGGGCTGGGTCAATCTTGATTCGGTTCGCCTTCCTGGTGTGGACATCGTCTGCGACCTCGACAACCTGCGCGCAAGGCCGATCGACCTGCAGGACGGGACGGTCGAGCTTTTCCTGTTGTCCCATGTGATCGAGCATATCCGGGACTCTCTGGGACTGATGCAGGAGCTCTGGCGCCTCGCATTGCCGGATGCCGTGGCCGTCATCAGGGTCCCCCACGGCGCCACGGACGACGCATGGGAAGACCCGACCCACGTCCGCCCCTACTTCCCCAACAGCTTCGGCTTCTTTTCTCAGCCGGGGTACTGGCGTGCGGACTATGGCTACAGGGGGGACTGGCAACCCGAGAGACTGCAGTTGTTCGTGGACAAGGACCGCTGCCAGGGTCTGACGGCCCGGCAGATACTCGAGAAAACACGCACCGAAAGAAACATGGTCAGGGAGATGGTCTGCGAGCTTCGCTGCGTCAAACCGCTTCGGCCCGCCCGCCGGGAGCTGCAGACCCTGCCGGCGATCCATATCGACCTGGGGGAATGATGTCGAAACACATGATCCGCAGGTATGAAATCATGACAGACTTTCAGGTCTCGTCCCCTTTTCCGTACAGGGACGATCGCGAAGAACATGGAGGACCCATATGATAGTGAACGGTACGGGAACAGCCGGAGGCCCTATCAGGATGAGAATGAATGTGGTATATGCACACTTGAAGCCGGACTTCGTCTTTTCGATGAGGCGGGGAAGCGTCTCGTTGACCTATACGAGCAGGCCGATCGCGGACTGCGATCTCTACTTCTACATGGACGCCTTCAGCTATTACGGGCCCATGAAGGGTCTCAACGTCCTGTTCCTCACGGAACCGACCGTTGTGCTCCCCGGCCAGTACGACAAGGACATCTGGGACAGGTTCGATCACGTATTCACGTTCTACGACCATCTCGTGGACAACTACGGGTTCTCCAAATGTCATATTCCGCGACAGGGGTTTCATCCGTGGTTCGGAGACAGCGAGGATTTCATTATCACCGACGATCTGGCTCGACGAAAGGTCAAGTATCCTCACCGCGAACGAAAACCTGCAATATGCATGATCAACGGCAACAAGCATTCGTCAGTTCCCGGCGAGCTCTACTCGAAAAGGATCGAAGCCGCTCTGTGGTTTGAAATGAACTCGGACATTGCCTTTGACGTCTACGGCATGGTCCCTTATTTTCTGCCCAATTACAGGGGCCAGGTGGAGAACAACAAGAAACTGCAGACGCTTTCCCAATACAGGTACGCCCTTTGTTTTGAGAACACCGCCGATCCGGTCTTCGCCCGCGGTTATGTCGACAAGATACTTGACGCACTTGAATCGCGGACGGTGCCCGTATACCTGGGGTGTCCCAATATCGAGGAGTACATTCCGAAGGAATGCTTCATAGACTTCCGCGAATTTGCTGACTATCCGGCCCTGGACGATTACCTTAGACACATGTCTGAAAAGGAGTATATGAAGCATATCGAGAGTATCGACACATGGGTGTGCAACGGCGGTCTCCGAACATACTCATGGTATCCGCTCTACGACAGCCTGGTGGCATATTACGCCCGGCAAAAGGACATCGATCCCGACTCTTTATTCGGCGAGGACCCGGCATGGCGCGAGATGCCCCGGCAGGAAGGTCTTGATCTTGTACAGTCACCTCCGCTGTGGACATATCAGGAACACGCTGCAGCGCCTTCACCCCTCATGGACTGGCCGGGCGTAACGGAAAGCGCCACGGAGGGGCTTGATGAGAAGAACGTAAGACTGGCCATAGAACATGCCAGGAAAGGAAACTACCGGGAAGCGGCCAGATCGATGGCATGGCTCCGCTATTACCGGAGCGCTGATCTCCTGTGTTTCTACGCGCAGATCCTTCACATGCTGGGGCGTTTCGAGGCTGAAGCAGTATATCTGAGACTTGCCCTGCAGGCGAACCCGCGTCATTCCCCTTCCCTGAGACAGATGGAGACACCGTGCTCCAGCCAGGAAGATTTCCGGGAATCTGTGCTGCGCTTTGCGGCCATGATAAGAAATGGGAGGATCGAGGCCCCGACGGTTCCGGGGCTGACATCGATAATCATCCCCGCGTTGGATCTCAATGACACTCTGAGGAAATGTTTGGAGTCGATCGGGGAGAGTGTTTCGGAGCCTCTTGAGGTCGTAGTAAGCAAAAACCACGCAACAGCAGCACCCTCGTGGCTCATCGAGGCGGCATCCCGCAACAGCCGCCTGAGGATTGTCGACACCGAGCGGACCGGTTACGCTGCCCTCTGCAACAATGCCGTTCTGAAGACCTGCGGCCAATACATACTGCTCCTCGATGCGGGCGGCACGATGCTCAGGGAGACTCTTTCGGGCATGCTGGAGTGCATGAAAGAGCATCCCGAATACGGGATAACCGTACCCATGTCCAATTCCTCCCCCGGTATCCAGCAGATCCCCCGTACCGAGGGCCTGTCTCTCGAGGATTTCCACGTGTTCGCCGGGACATTCCGACAACGAAATCACAATCGCCGCACCACTGGATTCGAGATCGATCACACCTGTGTCCTCATCAAGAGATCGGTGTTCGATGTCGTCGGCCTCTTCAACGAAGAACTGGAAACCCCCTATTCGATCGTCAACGACCTTCGGCTGCGGGCCCTCGCGGCGGGACAGGGAACCATCATAGCGTCCGACACCTGCATCTACCTCAGCGAAGGGAACCCTCACGGGAAGGACCACGAAAAGCTGTTCAACCAGCTCTGGGACAGGTTCGACCCGCGCTCCGAGGTGGGAAGCCGTCTTCTGCCTTTCGTGGTCACCAAGAACGCCCGCGACTCTTACGGCAAGGGACTTCTCGATGAGGCGATACACGCTGTAATGGAGGGTATCAAATATACGCCTGAAGAACCCGAGCTGTACTACTGCCTCGCCGAGATACTGATGGACGCAAAACTGTACGGCCAGGCGATGGAGGCGCTTCAGTCTCTGCCCGATGCGGAAAAGGGCTCCGCCCGGGCCCTCGAGATGCTTGGATACTGTCAATACCATACGGGCCATGCGCCGGAGGCTGGCAACTGTGCCGATCAAACCCTCTCCCTATGCTTCGATTCCATGAGAGGGCTCAACCTCAAGGGCATGCTTGCATCTGAGCTCGGAGACAGGGAAAAAGCCGAGGCGTTCTTCCGGACGGCCATCGATACCGACCCCGGTTTCGCCGACCCCTACGTCAATCTCGGGGTGATGAAATGGCACGCCGGACAGACCGGAGAGGCCCTCGATCTCATCGAAAAGGGTTTCATCCTCTCGCCTCACACCTCTGACTTCTCGGCAACATACAACTCAGCCGTGACCGCCCTCAGGGAGTTTCCGAGGGCTGAAACCGTTCTGCTTGAGGCATCGAGACTCTTTCCGACAAACAAAAAGCTTTCCTTTCTCTACATCGGGGTGCTGCTCCAGCAGGAGAAATATCCCGAGGCGATGAGGGAGACGGAGCGGTCGATGATAACCTTCGGGATCGACGACGGTATCCTCACCGCCGCCCTGCAGATAAGGGAGAAGGTCGGACCCGAAATGCTCCGTGAGGACCGCAGGAAAGGGTCCCTCTCGGCGTGCATGATCGTGAAGAACGAGGAAGAGCAGATCGCACGGTGCCTCGCGAGCCTCAAACCGGTCGCCGACGAGATCATCATCGCCGATACGGGCTCGACGGACAGAACGAGGGACATATGCAGGGCCTTCGGCGCGCAGGTCTACGACTTCACGTGGACCAACGATTTCTCGGAGGCGCGCAACTTCTCCATGTCGAAGGCAAGGGGGCAATGGGTCCTCATCCATGACGCGGACGAGGTCATATCTCCGCGCGACTACGGCAAGCTGCGCGCCATCCTCAGCCAGGACCATCCGAAACCCGTCGCCTACTCGCTCGTCACGAGGAATTACTCGATCGACTCCGTATACGAGGGATGGACGGCCAACGCCGGCGACTATCCCGGGGAAGAGGCAGGAAAGGGCTGGTTCCCGAGTCCGAAGGTCAGGCTCCTCATTAACGACGAAAGGTTCAGGTTCGAGAATCCCATCCATGAATTGCTCGAACCTTCCCTGAAACGCGCCGGCGTTGGGATCAAGGCCTGTGACGTTGTCGTTCACCATTATGGCCAGACCGATCCCGAGCGGAGCCAGACCAAGGCGGAGATGTACTACGCAATCGGAAAGAAGAAGCTCGAGACTGACGGAGAGACGGAGGCGGCTCTAAGGGAATTGGCGGTGCAGGCTCGTGCAATTGGAAGATACGATGAATCCATCGAACTGTGGAGGAGATACATCACGATCAATCCGGGCAGCTACCTCCCCTATTTCAACATGTCGGGGTGTTACTTTGAAAAAGAGCACTTTGAGGAGGCCTTTCGCCATGCAAAAAAGGCCTTTGAGCTTAACAGGGAATCAAAGGAGACAGTCCAGTGCTATGCCGTCACCTCCCTGTTCCGTCCCGACCCTGGTGACTCCATCAGGGTCCTTGAGAATCTCCTTCAGCGGATACCTCCCTACCCCACGGGAAAGATGACCCTCGCGGCGGCCTTTTGCGTAACGGGAATGAGAGACAAGGGCATGGGATACTTGAAAGAAATAAAGGATACGGGTTATGATTGCTCCGAAGCGCTCTACAACCTGTCGAAGAAGTTCCTTGCGGCGGGGAAGTCTGCATCCGCCATCGCGCTGCTCGAATGTATGCAGGAGAGCGGGCACGTTCACACCGACGGCGCGAGACTCCTTCAGGAATCCTATGACGCGCTGGCCGTCGGCGCGTGAGACCGGATGGGGCTATTCAGCCGAGCCCCTGAGGCCTGCGGCGATGTTAAGATTGATGTTGATGATGGCGTCGAGTTTTTCCGGAGACGGATCCTTCATTATGTCGACGATCCGCTTGTCGATGAAAAGGCTTAATCTCAGAATGTCTCCCCTCAATTGAGCGGGAAGAGGGTTGTCCTCTCTTATGAGCTCGTCCTGAAAGATGGTCCATATCCTCTGATTGAACACCAGGGCCTCGTCGAGCCTTCTGAAACGGTCCTGCCCGTCCCAGTTCTCCTTGCACGCTTTCAGGAGCATGGCTCCCTTTGTCAGCACCGATGCCTCGAGGTCGCGTCCCGAGATCGTGGTCTTTACGTTCTTCTTATAGGCATTGAGCCCCGAGGACATGCTCCGTTACCCCCTCTTCATATTCTATCAGTTTCCGGGCCAGCTTCAATGCCGGGTAGTATCTCCCCTCTATGATGAGACCGCTTATCTCGGCAAGGGTGTCCGCTGTGCTCGGAGCAGCCTCAACCAGGTCCTTGACGAGGGACCAGTAGATGTTGTGCTTTTCAACGAGGTCCCTGCCGTCGACATACATGAGCTGGATAACGAAATATATCCGTTTGCAGGGTGTCGTAGCCTCTTTCTCTCTCAGTATGTCCTTATCCCGCAAGACGGGGACTTCGTTCTCTATTATGAGATCGCACTTGGCGTCCCCGTTCGCTACAACGGCTCCCCCGATGATAAGCCTCTCGTGGGGTTTCAGTTTTATCTTGAGTGCCATGGGTCCTTCACTTCCTGTAGATGCTCTGGGTATCGCCTATCGGCAGGAACGGCGGATAGCTGACCTTCGTCAGGTCCTTACCTTTGTCGTGAACGACGGCGTCCTGCTGGGTGACAACCGGTTTCTGCACCTTGTGAGCCGCAACTTTCTGATGGACACCCATACCCTGCTCCACATTCCCTATCTTCTCAACTGACATATTCTATCACCTCCCCGAAGGTGGTGAACGGGAGAGGGCCTTGCGGGCCCTCTCCCGGTTTTGTGCTAACCGCTATTACTGGAAGAGCTGGAGAACCGACTGTGCCGCCTGTGCTGAGAGGCTCAGAGCGGAGGTGCTGAGTGACTGCCTCGTCTGGAGCATGAGCATGTTGGCGCCTTCCTCGTTCGTGTCGGCCAGTGTCAGTTTGTCGGCACCGGTCTGGAGGACGTTGGCAACGCTCGATATCCACTCGTCCCTGGCGTTGACGACGGCCAGGTTACTGGACAGTTTTGAAGACTCGATCCGGAGTTTCGAAAGGGCGCTCTCCAGCTGGGTTATCGACACATCGATCGTTGTTTCATCGATCCATGTGGAGGAGGCGGTCGTGATTCCGAGGCCCGTCGCCGAACCATCAAAACCCTCGACTGTCAGCGTGTGGCTGTTGCCGAACTTGACCGTCAAATCGAAGGCCGCCGTGGTTCCTCCCAGGAGGTTCTTCCCTTTGTAGTACGCGTCATCCTTCAAGTCGTTGATCTGCGAAAGCAGCGTGGTGTACTGCGCCCGCTTCGCGACCAGTTCGTCGCTGTTGGCCGCGATATCCGATTCGGTCACGCTGGAACTTGTATCTGTGATGTCGCCGGCTTCCATCGCGGTGCCGTCCTTGCGGCTGATGGTCAGGACGCCCTGGCCGTTGTCGGAAACGTTGAATGTCGTAGTGCCTGACATCGCAATGGCAGCTGCCAGTGACGTGGCTGCCGCTGCCGCGGTGCCGCCTACGTAGAACTCGCCTGCCGCGACGTCTGTCGTCGTTACGGCCGTGTAGGTGTCTCCGCCGATTACCACAGTGGCACCCGCCGTGATGCCTGCCGAGAAGGTCAATGTCTGGCTCGTTGAGGCCGAGCTAACCGTGCTCTTCGCGGCTTCCGCGGTAGCTTTCGCGGAGTTGATCAGCGTTGTGATAGCGGTGATGGCCGTATCGGCCGCCTTGATCGTCTGGATCGCCTCGGAGATGCCGTCCTTGTATGCCAGGAGGTCGTTGGCGCGGGTGGTGTGGTCGAGAGCCGTAAAGTAGTTGACGGGATTATCGAGGGCGGAGTTAACCTTTTTACCTGTCGACAGTCTCTCCTGCGTTCTGTCGAGCAACTTGACGCTTGACTGGAGGGACAGAAGGTTAGCCCTCATACCTGATGTTAAAGAAATGTCTGACATAATGTTTCTCCTTTTCTAGGATTTTTTCTCCCGGCGATCTCGCCGGGGCTCTTTGAGACCTGTGCCCATTACCGACTTGTTTTTCACCTCCCCGGTGAGCACTATGTTTATCTTCATGAGAGAGTTATCGAACCAGAAAGGAATAACTTAAGAGGTTTTTGCGGACCATGGCGTCATGCCCGCAAAAAGAGAGCAAGGCGAGCCGTAACCCTTCAATGTTAAGGGAAAAGGTGGGTGATCTCTGGAGACCGGTCTTGCTGGAAGAGATCTACTTCTTCCATTGGCCCTTGTAACCTTCCATCTCGAACCAGGGAAGTTTGTTGCTGAGACGAACGTAATCCCTGTAGCTCATTCTTCCGAATCCATTCACCAGAGGTGTCAGCAGATCGTAAAGATGGTCAAAGGGCAGGCTGGATGAGAAACCCGACTGGTATTCCTGAAGCAGTTCGATAGCGCAGTCTTGCAGCATGTAGAGTTCGTAGATCATTGCCATTTTCAACACGTTCGTTTCGTTCCATTCAAAGTAGCTCAGACCGTTATCGCGCTCAAAGATCGGGTCGCGCAGATAAACGGCATCCCCGGTGGCTATCTGACCATACCTCTGGGGAAGATCGATCCTGAATCCGTTCTGCTCGTAAGACAGATAACCCCGGGGCAAGGATTTTCGGGGATATCTGGCAATATCGATGTCGAACATGTGTAATCCATGGTGGCGCAATAATGCGTCGATGCCCGCCAGATTGTCCGGATCTCTCGTGGGACCGATATTCAGTTCAGTTTCCACCCCGAGCACATGACGAAGAGACTCTTCGGCACCTCTCAGGACACGAAGTTCAGCCCCTTCCACATCCACCTTCATGAAATCGATCCGCCCGATATCCTGATCCTTCACGAAAGCGTCTATGCTTGTCGTTTCGACCTCCACTTCCCTCACGACCTCCAGATTGTTGCGAACGGTGGCCAGAAACCGGGTGACATAATCCCTCTTTCCCGGGATGAACCCGGAGCTGGGGGGAAATTTCGCGACATAGAACCTTCTTCTCTCTTTCGACTCACAAACAGCAAAGGGATAGAAGACGACATCAACCGAACCTCGATTGAACTCTTCGTTAAGCCTTCTGCACTCTTCCTCATCGAAGTCAAAACCTATGAACCTGAGACTTTTCAACAAGGGTTGCCAGAGCGCCTGAGGGCCTCCCCGCGCGCCGACATCGATCAGACAGATGGGTTTTTCCCCTATCAGGTTATTATTACTCACGAATATGGAAAACAATGGATTCGGATTTCTATTGCCCAACATGATGGCCACATCCTTTCGCTGTTGTCCAGGCCGGGAACCGTCCTTCTTCCGTATTCTACATCATCGGCAACCATTATATAAAGCATAAGAGGAAAGATGGCTCTTACTTCCGGAACCTGAGAGCCTGGAACCTGGGACCTGGGACCGTCTTCTTACTCGTGCCTCAGGGCCTCGATGGGGTCAAGGCGGGCCGCCTTGAGGGCGGGGAAGTAGCCGAAGATCATACCAACCGCCGCGGAGAAGAGGAAAGAAACGAATATGATGGGGGCGTTGAAGACAAAGGGCACGCGCAGGACACTGCCCAACCACACCGACGCGACAAGCGCCAGAATTATCCCTATGATACCTCCCAGGGAGGAGAGCACCACGGCCTCCACCAGGAACTGTGTGAGCACTTCGCGCTCGAGGGCGCCGATGGCAAGGCGGACACCGATCTCCCGGGTCCTCTCCGTGACGGATACGAGCATGATGTTCATGATCCCTATGCCGCCCACGAGAAGGCTCACCGCCGCAACGGCGCTCAGCAGTGCCGTGAGAAGCTGCGTGGTGCTGGTAAGCATCGTCGCGATCTCCTTCATGTCCATGACGTTGAAGTTATCGTCATCGCTCGGCGCGAGATGGCGCCTTTCGCGCATGAGTTTCGAAATGTCCTGCCGCGCCTTGTCCGTCGATGCCCCGTCCTGCACGGAGACCTGGATGAGGCTTATCTCCTGATTTCCGGTGATGCGCCGCTGGAGGGTCCGGATGGGGATCACCACGACATCGTCCTGGTCCTGCCCCATCGTGCTCTGGCCTTTCTCCGCCAGGATACCGATCACCTCGCAG
>MVQQ01000251.1 GCA_002067555.1 Syntrophorhabdus sp. PtaB.Bin184 | reverse complement strand
GAGTGATCGTCTGCAACAAGGATCCGTATCATGTCATCTCCTCCTGGTGCGCATTGGTATCCGGACCTTTATCGTTGTCCCCCCGCGCTGCCTGCCGCTGATGCTCACGCTGCCCCCCCACAGGTTGACCCGTTCCCGGATGCCTATGATCCCGAACGATTTTGGACTGTCTATTTCCTCCCGGGTGATGCCTTTTCCGTTATCAGTTACCTCCAGGTGAATGCTGCCCCCTTTCCGCACAAGGCGAACGCGAACAAATGTCGCCGCGGAATGGCGGGCGACGTTCGTCAATGTTTCCTGGAATATGCGAAAGAGGGCGGTGGCCCTGTCTTTGTCGACGGAGCCGTCCTCGCAGTCGAAACGGGCGTCGCACTCGACACCGGTCCTTCCCTGGAATTCCCCGACCTGCCATTCCATCGCGGCGGCAAGACCGAGGTCATCGAGGAGTATGGGTCGAAGCTCCGTGGAGATCCGGTGGACACTGTCTATTGTCCTGTCGACGAGATTGCGCATCCGCTGCACCTTGCCGGCAAGCGACAGGTCTGCCGGCGGCATCGAAGAGCCGAGCCAGGCGAGGTCCATCTGGAGGGCCGTGAGGGACTGTCCCAGTTCGTCGTGTATCTCCCTGGCTATGCGTGTGCTTTCCTTCTCGCGCACGGATTGGAGGTAGATCGACAGTTCCCGGAGCTGTTCCCGGGAATTCGCCAGTTCCTGCTCGGCCATCCTCTGCTCCGTGATGTCTTCGTAGGTGATGACTATCCGGCGCTGCTTCAGCGCGTCCCCGATCCGGGCGGACCTCATCCGGCAGAGGATGTCCCTGCCGTCCTTGCGCCGGCAATTGAACTCGGCGACGAAGGTGCGCTGATGTTCCAGGGTACTGTAGAAGTGGCAGCCGATCTCTTCCGCTTCGTTCTCGTTCCGGTAGAAGACGGTGACACTCTTGCCGATAAGCTCCTCAGGGCGCCAGCCAAAGACCTCTTCGACCGCCGTGTTGGCGAAGTTGATCCGCCTGTCCTCGAGTCCGACAACCGCCTGCGGGATTGCATCGAGGATGGACGACTTGAGGGCGTCCAGTTCCTGGAGGCTCTCCTTTGCCACCTTGTGTTCCGTGATGTCCATCGAATTGCCCAGAACGGCCTTCTGCCCTTTGAAAATGATGGGTGTCACCGTCTCCATGACCCATCTGACCTGTCCCTGCTTTGTCAGGAGACGGTATTCAAAGGGGGTAAGGCGGTGGCCTTTCAGCATGTCGACGGTTTCCCTGACGGCTGTCACCCTGTCGTCGGGATGGACGACGCTGAGGGGGTCCATCTTAAGGAGTTCCGTCTCCGCGTAGCCCGTATACTCCTGAATATGGAGATTGACGAACTGGAACCTTTTGTTGACGGCGATATAGACGCCTACCTGCAGGTTGTTGGCGAGTGTTTTGTAGAGTTCCGTCTCGGCGGTGGCCGACATGTTCAGCCGTTCCCGCTCGAGTCCGCTTCGTGATGCCAGTACCGTCTGTGCGAGTCTCTTCTTCATAACATTTCCTTGCCGTATTGACGTTCCACGTTCACAGGTCCAGGTTCCAGGTTCCTGTCTCCGGGGCCAGGAACATGGAAGACCGAACACTGAACATAAAAGTGTCCCGCCGTTGAGCCACCTTCGTTGTGGGATTGGTAAAGGTGAGGGTCTGTCTCAACACAAGCCGATGGGAGATGCAATTTGGCCGGACGTTCATGTTCGCTCCGGCATCATGTTCAATATTACAATTCCCTGCCGGCGATGTCAATCTTTTGCCGTGATGTTAGGATGTTATTGACATAAACCTGTCCGACTGATACCATCACGGATAAGAGAATACACGCGGCAAAAGGGGGATGACATGGATCTGTTCGCGGCTATGCGCGGAAGGAGAAGCTGTCGGGATTACCTGCCGGACCCGGTGGGAGACGATGTGGTGGAAAAGGTCCTGGAGGCCGCAACGTGGGCGCCATCACCGCTTAACATGCAGCCCTGGGAATTCTTCGTCGTCACCGATGCGGCGGTGAGAGAGAGGATCTTTGACGAGGCGGAGAGATGCAGGCTGTGGGCCCTCGAGAAGAGCGGTTGGAAGTGGCTCGATTCATACAGCGTTGGTTTCCTGAAGCAGGCTCCCGTCATTGTTGCGGTGGTGGGCGACCCCGGGAAGACGGGTGTGGACATGTTCATGGAAGAGGGTAATATGGGATACCAGGCGGCATGCGCCGCCGCGGTCCAGAACATGCACCTTGCCGCGTATTCTCTCGGATTGGGCTCGCTCTGGTTCACCCTGTTCGACAAGAAGGCCTTACGAGAGATGCTGGGGATCGACGGGGCGAAGGTTCCTCTTGCCCTCGTGTGTCTGGGCAAACGGGCGTCGGATATCCGCGAGATCCCGAGAAAGGCAGTGAAGGACAGGACGACGTACGTGCGCTGAGGCGTTCAGGTCACCGGGGCCGGGAGAAGAGCCTGTCTGCGGATCGCGACAGGAGCGGACCTCCCGCCGTCATCCTGCGCTTTCCGGTCCCGCGAACTCCCACTGGCACCAGCTGTCCGGGGGGTGAGGACCGGGAGGACAGTATCTGCAGGATACCTTGACCCTGGGGTCGATGATCGCGATGACATTCGCAAAGCCATGGTCAAAGGTGGGCTGGCAGGCGAAAACCTCCTTGCCCGACCGCAGCCTCGCCTCCTGGGGAGGGCAGGAGAGGACTGTCAGGAGCGCTCTTTCGCCGTCTTTTTCAATGTTGTACGAACATTTTGCCGCCCAGCTCATGAGGTTTATGGTTCTGAGGACCGCATCGAGTCCCGCCTTTTCGGGAAGGGCAAGGACCTCCTTTATCCGCCGTGCTTCCGTCTTCGAGGAGATGTCCCACATGCGTATGTCGATCTCGAGGGCCTTCTCTGTCCCGTAACGGTCTTCCACCCCGGAGAACCAGAGCCCGTCACAGGTGTGCCAGTTCCATGAATACATCTTGATGAGCTTTATCAGCGTTTGTTTCGGAAGCTGCTCCAGTTGGGCATGAACGGGGTTTCGCACATCTTCCATGATACCCTGGCCTCCTTGTACGTGTGATGGTTGCACCAACAGTATGACACGATGCAGGTCAGGAATGAAAATAAATCCCGATAGGATCGGTAAAAAAAGTAGTATACATATGACGTCCTTTAAGGCGATTAATGTCAACGGGAGGCTTGACCGATGAGAAAGAGGAACTGCATGGTGACGCTGCGGTGCCTGACCGCGTGCCTTGTGGCGCTGGCCGCTTTTCTTGCCATCAGCGGCATTGCGGTCTCCGGGGAAACGGTTTTCAGGAACGTCATCGTGCTTGTGGGGGATGGAATGGGCTCCACGCATACGACTCTGACCCGATGGTACAAGGGTGCCCCTCTTTCGCTCGATGCGATGTATGTGGGAGGGGTGCGGACCTATGGAGCCGATTCCCTGATAACCGACTCGGCGCCTGCCGCGACGGCCTTTGCATGCGGTTTCAAATCCACGGATAAATCCGTGGGCATAATGGCTTGCAGGGCGACCGTCCCCGGTGTCCCCGATCCCGGAGAGTCCCGATGCAAGCCGATAGCTTCCGTGCTGGAAGGCGCGAAACTGAGCGGCAGGTCCATCGGTCTTGTGGCGACGTCCAACATTCAGCACGCGACTCCCGCTGCCTTCTCTTCGCACTGGCCCGACAGGGCGGATTACAACGAGATTGGAAGGCAGCAGGTGTACCAGGATATCGATGTGGTGCTCGGTGGCGGCAGACAATTCCTGCTTCCCGTGGATAAAGGCGGAACCCGCAGGGACAATGAAGACCTTACGGCGACTCTCCGGACAAAAGGTTACACCCTCGTGGCGAACAGGGAGGAGATGTTGAGATCTGCGTCGCAGAGGCTCTGGGGAATGTTTGCCGACGAGGCAATGGCGTATGAGTTCGATAGAAAGCACTTCTCGCCGGGCGAACCAAGCCTGTCGGAGATGACAGGGAAGGCGATAGAGCTGCTTTCGAAGAACCCGAAGGGTTTCTTTTTATTCGTGGAAGGGAGCAAGATCGACTGGGCCTCTCACGCGAGCGACCCTATCGGGGTGATAAGCGATGTCCTTGCCTTTGATGAGGCTGTCGGGATTGCCCTCGATTTCGCGCGCAAGGATGGCAATACGATGGTGATCGCCTTTTCGGATCACGGAAATGGCGGAATGTCGATAGGGAACCGGATGACGGACGGCACGTACTCCCGTCTCCAGTTCGAACGGCTTGTCGGTCCCCTGAGGAAGGCGTCTCTCACCGGTGAAGGTATCGAGAAGGCTTTGAAGGGTGACAGGTCGGAGGGGAACGTCAAGAGGGTGATATCGGAATATCTCGGCATAGACGACCTGACACGGGAGGAGATGTCTGCCATCCGGTCCGCGAAGCCAGGAAGGATGAATGGAGCAACGGGCCCTGTCGTAAGCGCGCGGAGCAGTGTGGGCTGGACGACCCACGGACATACGGGCGAGGACCTCTTCTTCTATTATTATGGTATCGACAAACCTCTGCGGATGATAGAGAACTCTGACATAGCCCGCATGACGGCAAAGGCGATGGGGTTCGACCTCACCGATGTGGACAGGCGCCTTTTCGCCCCCGCCGGGGAGGTTTTCAAGGAGGTCGGAGCATCGGTGACGCTCGACCGCAGGGACCCCCGAAACATGGTTCTTATCGTCGAATCGGAGGGGAAGAAGGCCGAACTTCCCCTGAGCAAAAACATCATGAAGATAAAGGGAAAAGCGGAAACCACCCGCAGCCTCGAGGGGATCACCGTTCTCGCTCCCCAAACCGGCAAGGTCTACATCCCCCGGCAGGCGGTGGAAATCTTCCAGAAGACACAATAGGACCGTTGCAAGTCACAGGTCGCAGGTCGCCGGTCGCAAGTCGCCAAAGAAAGACGGTGAAAGGAGACCGGTTGTCAACGCAATTGTTGACCCGGGAGCGGATTGTCTTGCCTTTAGACCTGTGACATGAGACCTGCGACCTGTGACGGCCTTCGGCCTGCGTTTCTACTGCGACAGTCTTTCGGAGATCCTGCGGGCGGCGCCGACGAGGTGTTGTGCCATTTCCGGGAGTTTGTCGGTGGGCATGGAGCCGGTGAAACCGAGGATACAGATGGCCCCGACGGGGTAATCGTTGGCGTAGACGAGGGTGGCTATCGCCCTGACGCCCATGAGATACTCTTCAAGGTCGAGGCTGTAGTGACGTTTCCGTGTCACCCGTATCTCATCGATGAAGCGGTCAAGGTCGACGATACTGTTTGGAGTATACCTGGGCAGGCCCTTTTCCTTGAGGAAATCACGGATATCGGCATCTTCCATGGGGGCGAGAAAGGCCTTGCAGAAGACCGATGCCGTGATGGGGAGCCGTGTTCCGACGGGCGATGATATCTTGAGCTTCTTGCGCGTCTCTATCGTGTCGATGACCTTGACGACGCTATCCTCCCGGACACAAAGGAAGACCGTTTCGTCGACGTCCTCGACAAGCTTTTCGAGGAAGGGACGGGCAACGGAGCTGAGCTCGCCGCCCTGAAGCACTCTCTTCGCTATCTTGAAGAGCTCCTCGCCTATCGTGTAGCGCTTCGTGGACTTGCTCTTGACGATGAGGTTTTCCTCCTGCAGGGCCTTGAGTATGCCGAAGACGGTACTCTTGCTGAGGGCCAGGGTTCGTGCGATCTCTGTGACACCCAGGGGCCGCTTGCTGTCCACGATGAGTGAAAGAACCTCAAAGGTCTTCTTTATGACGGGCGCGCTGTACATAATTCACGATGGTGAACACTATATAGTATCAGAGGTCTTTTGTCAACGTTAATTTATTGATAATACTGCTTTAAAAAGGGTGGTATCCAAAGGGTCGGTGTGTATTTATGATAGTGAACACCTGATTTCCAGAACCCGAAGGAGGAATTACTGCCCCGGAAATTAGGGTATGTTCAAAGGTGGAAGAATTTGGTAGAATGGTGTGTCTAAAAACTATGCCGCCAGAATACAGAATAAGATTTCTGCCGATGGAACGGACCATCCCGGCAGAAGAAGGAGAGAACTTACTCGAAATCGCCATGAAGGCGGGGGTGCATATAAACGCCTCCTGCGGGGGAAGGGGAGTCTGCGGAAAGTGCAGGGTACGGATGGCGGAGGGTACTTTGAACTCATCCACCCATCCTTCCATCGGTGAAGAGGACTACGCTGCGGGCGTGCGTCTTGCCTGCCTCTCCAGTGTCAGCGGCGATGTCGTGATCGAGATCCCGCTGGAATCGCAGGTGGACAGAAGCATCCTGAGAAGATCGACCGTCATGAGTGACGTGGACGCGGGTGACATCGACGAGGCGTTCCTCGGCGAATACGGCCGGGAGCCGCTGGTGGAAAGGTACAATCTCACTATTCATCGTCCCGACGAGCAGGACAATATTTCCGACGCGGCGAGGATAGCACGGGCATTGGCATCAAGACCGGGATGCGGGGACCCCGTCGTCCTGCCCTTGAGAGTGATGCGGGGTCTCGGTGCAAAGCTCAGGGACGCGGGCTGGAATGTCACCGTCGACGTGGTCATGAGCGGCCGGAAAGAGATCACATCCATCACGAAGGGCGACGTCGGGGCGTCCCATTACGCCATTGCCGTCGACATCGGAACGACCACCGTTGCCGCCCAGCTCCTCTGCTGTGACCAGGAAGACGGGAAAGGGATCATTCTCGCGTCTTCTTCGGACTATAACAGGCAGATCAGTTTCGGAGAGGACGTGATCAGCAGGATCATGTATGCGGGGAAACGCAACGGACTCAGGAAGCTTCAGGAGGTGGTCGTTTCCACGGTGAACCTCCTCATCGGTGAGCTTCTGGAAGAGAAGGGCGTTGACAGGGCCGACGTAAGCCACATCGTCGTGGCCGGGAACACGACGATGATGCACCTTTTCTACGGTATAGAACCGAAGTATATCATGCTCGCCCCCTATACCCCGCTCGCGACGGCCTTTCCGCCCGTCGGCTGCGGGGAGGTCGGTCTCGAAACGGCGCCCCATGCGCGTCTCTTTGCCATTCCGGGTGTCTCATCCTATGTGGGGGGAGACATCGTATCCGGAGTGGCGCTTTCGGGTATGACGGAAAGGGAGGGCGTATCACTCTTCATGGATATCGGGACCAATGGCGAGATCGTGCTCGGGAACAGACAGTGGCTCCTGTGCGCCTCCTGTTCCGCCGGTCCCGCTTTTGAGGGCGGAGGCATCGAGTTCGGCACTCGGGCGGCCCCGGGTGCGATCGAAAAAGTGCGCGTCAACCCCGTCACCCTGGAGCCGATGATCCTCACCATAGGCAGGAGGAAGCCGCTCGGGATCTGTGGTTCCGGCCTCATCGACGTCGTGGCCGAGCTTCTTCTCGCGGGAGTGATAGACCGCAACGGGAAGTTCTCGACCGGGCAACAGACGAGGAGGGTACGGGACGGCTCGAACGGCCGGGAATACGTCCTGTGTTTCGCGTCGGAAACGAATATCGAGCGGGATATCGTCATCACCGAGATAGACCTTGACAACATTATTCGGACGAAGGCAGCGGTGTACGCGGGTTGCTCGGTGCTCCTCGAGAATGGGGGCCTTGCATTTGGCGATCTCGATATGGTTATTATTGCGGGAGGCTTCGGCCACTCCATAGACGTCGAAAAGGCGATTGTCATGGGCCTTCTGCCCGAACTGCCGGCGGAGCGTTTCCGGTTCATGGGAAATGCCTCCCTGGGAGGCGCCAGGATAGCCGCGGTCTCACGCGGTTTCTTCGAAAAGGCGGGTGAGGTGGCGCGGTCGATGACAAACATCGAGCTGTCGAACAATGCACAGTTCATGGATGAATTTATGGCGGCGATGTTCCTCCCCCACACGGATGGCAGGGCCTTTCCGGAGACGATGAAGGCTCTAAAGAACAGGTGATAGGTCATAGGTCATAGGTAATAGGTTATGAGAAGAGAGACGAAGACGGATCGTGGATCATGGGTCGCGTGTTATGGAATTGATGAAAAAAGGTCTTTCCCATCACCCATCACCCATCACCCATCACCTGCCTCCGCAGGAGGCGCAGGAGGCCTTTATGCCTAGAGTGATCGCACTGGCGGGTAAAGGCGGTGTTGGCAAGACGACCATAGGAGGGATGCTTGTCAGGTATCTCGTGGAGAAGGTGGGGAAGGGTCCGGTGCTTGCCGTCGATGCCGATCCCAACTCAAACCTCAACGAGGTGCTGGGTCTCAGCGTCCACGCAACGATCGGAGAGGCGCGGGAGAAGCTTAGGGAGGATGTTCCCACGGGCATGAGCAAGGACAGCTGGCTGGAATACAAGGTCCAGGAGGCGGTCATCGAGGCAAAGGGCTTCGATCTTCTTGTTATGGGAAGGCCCGAGGGTCCCGGGTGCTACTGTGCGGCGAACAGCATGGCGAAGAAGTATATCGACGCCCTGAAGGGCAACTACGCCTTCGTGGTGGTCGACAACGAGGCGGGCATGGAGCACATGAGCCGGCTTGTGACGCAGGACGTGGATATCCTTTACGTGGTATCGGACCCGACGCCGCGGGGGATCCTCACGGTTGACCGGATCCTGTCGATCATAGGAGAACTCGGTCTTCACATAGGGAAGACCGTTGTCGTAGTCAACCGTGTGAGAGGGAATGACGGCGGCATGCTGGAGAAGACGGCTGGCGAAAGAGGTGTCGTGATAGGCGGCATCGTCAGGGACGATGAGGATCTCGTTCGCGCCGACGCGGAGGGAAAGAGCGTTTTCGAGCTGACGTCCTCGTCGAGTTCGCTTACAGATGCATGGGCCATCTTCGAAGGGACGATGGGTCGCGACGGGAGCGCCGGTCTATGAGGGAGGAGTGTGTATGACGGCAAGGATCCTGAGCGGTACGGAGGTGGCGAAACAGGTCCGGGCGCGGATAGCCCGGGAGGTGGTCGCTCTCCGTGAAAGAACGGGCGTCACGCCGGGTCTCGTGACCATTCTCGTTGGGGACAACCCGGCGTCCGTGAGCTACGTCACCGGAAAACAGAGAACTGCCAGGGAGCTTGGCTTCCACTCAATTCAGGAAGACCAGCCGGCAGACATATCCGAGGAGAAGCTTCTCGACCTCATCGGGAAGTACAACGGTGACCCCGCCATCCACGGTATCCTCGTTCAGCTGCCCCTGCCGAAGCATATCAACGAAAAGAGGGTTCTCAACGCCATAGATCCCGACAAGGATGTGGACGGCCTGCACCCCATGAATATGGGCAGGCTCATGATAGGCGAGGCGCGTTTTTATCCCTGCACTCCCTTTGGCATCAAAGAGCTTCTCGGGATGGCAGGTGTTAAGACAAAGGGCGCCGAGGTTGTCGTCGTCGGGAGGAGTAATCTCGTCGGCAAGCCCATCTCCATGATGCTCGTCCAGAAGGAGGCGAACGCCAACGCCACGGTGACCATGTGCCACACGTCGACACGTGACCTGGCGGCGCACACCCGGAGGGCGGACATCCTCATAGTCGCGGCGGGCAAGGCCAAAGCGATAACCGCCGACATGGTGAAGGATGGTGCCGTCGTGATCGATGTCGGCGTCAACAGGACAGGGATGACCCCCGAGGGCAAGGCGAAGCTCTGCGGCGACGTCGATTTCGATGCGGTGAAGGAGAAGGCCTCCGTTATCACGCCCGTCCCGGGCGGTGTGGGGCCCATGACGATCACCATGCTCATGCAGAACACGCTCAAGGCGGCCGAGATTGCCGCGGAAGGGAAGTGAGACATGGAAGGGTATAGATACGAGGAGAAGGAAGACCATGCGGGCAGGAAGGTGAAGGTCCTCGGGGCGACCTTCGAGGAAGGCAAGCCCGAGGAACGGGGGGACTGGCGGGAGAAGCTTGCCAGCCGTGATGAAAGGCTCGGGTTCATACGCTCTGCCATGCGCTACTGGTACAGCGCCGACTGGTACGGGAGCGAGAAGAGAAAACAGGAAGCCTGATGGCAGCATTCGTACATAGTCGAACACATGGGAGGAAGAGATGGCCTTTGAGATTCCTAAGATAAAGTACACCGGGAGTATCCGGGAGGTCGCCCTGGGCACGGGGCCGAAGGCAGTGCGCATAGGCGGTGCGAGTTGTTATCCTTTCCACCGTTTCGAGGGCGACATGCCGAATACTCCGAGGGTTGCCTTCGAGGTCTGGGATGGTCCTCCCGATGAATGGCAGGAGTGGGCCATCGAACCTTACCGGGACGTGCTTTCCGATCCCGTTGCCTGGGCAAGGAAATGCATCGACACGTACGGGGCCGAGATGATCGTCCTTCAGCTGAGGAGCGCCGACCCCAACGGTGAGAACAAAGGGACCGAAGAGGTCGTCGAGGTCGTGAAGAGAGTGGCTGACGCCATCGACGTACCCCTTCTTGCCTGGGGAACGGCAAACGATGACAAGGACGGCGAGCTCTTGAGAAGGGTCGCTGAGGCCTGCGAGGGCAGGAATGTGGCCGTCGGTCCCGTTTCGGACAAGAACTATAAACAGATAGGAGCCATGGCCATCGGCTACGGCCAGGTCGTCATGGCATCCTCTCCCATAGACGTCAATCTGGCTAAGCAGCTCAATATCCTGCTTGGCAACCTCGGGGTCAACGAGGAGAAGATCGTCATCGATCCCACGACAGGAGGCCTCGGCTATGGCCTGGAATACACGTATTCGGTGATGGAGCGCGACAGGATGGCTGCACTCACGCAGGAGGACGCCAAGCTCCAGTTCCCCATCATCTGCAATCTTGCCCCGGAGGTTTGGAAAACCCGGGAGACGAGGCTGACCAGGGACGAGGACCCGAAACTGGGCGACGAGAGGAGGCGTTCCATCCTCATGGAGGCGGTCACAGCGATGACGCTCCTTGTCGCCGGGGCGGACATCGTCGTAATGCGCCATCCCGACAGCGTGTCCCTCATCAGGGATATGATCGGCGAGCTCTGCGCGTAAGGCGCAAAAGGAGAAACAATGGCCGACGGCAAGGAAAAAAGCATCGACAAGGCAACCCTCGAGCTTATCGACAAGGCCGAAAGGGAAGATATTTCCACCGTTTTTTCCCGCGCCGACGTGATGAAACCCTGTCCCATCGGGGTGGAAGAGAGCTGTTGCAAGATCTGCTCCATGGGCCCTTGCAGGATGCCGCGCCCGAAGAAAGGCGAGGGCACACGGCGCATGGGTGTCTGCGGCGCGACCGTCGATACCGTGGTGGCCAGGAATTTTGCCAGGAAAGTGGCGGCCGGCTCCGCGGCCCACTCGGACCACGCCCGCGAGGTCGTCTTGACCTTTCTCAAGACCGCCCGGGGCGAATCACAGGGTTTTTCCATCAAGGACGAGATAAAGCTTTTCGAGGTCGCCCTCGATTTCGGTATCAATATAGAGAAACGTGACGTAAAGGACATAGCCATAGAACTCGGCGAAAAGGCACTTAACGAGTTCGGCAAGCAGAGCGGCGAACTCCTTTACGCGGGAAAGGCGCCACTGCGCAGACAGGAGATCTGGAGGAAACTCGGGGTCCTGCCGCGCGGCATAGACCGCGAGATAGTGGAGGTCATGCACAGGACCCACATGGGTGTCGATCAGGACTACCGGCACATCCTCCAGCAGGCCGCGCGTGCGGCGATCGCTGATGGCTGGGGCGGTTCGATGATATCCACGGAGCTCCAGGACATCATGTTCGGCACCCCGGTCCCGGTGCTTGGTTCCATCAATCTCGGTGTCTTGAAGGAGGACCACGTCAATATCGTGGTCCACGGTCATGAGCCGCTCCTGCCCGAGATGCTTGTGACCGCGAGCCATGATCCGGGTATCAGGGAGCTTACAGAGAAGGTCGGGGCGAAGGGTGTGAATCTGACGGGCATGTGCTGCAGTGCCAACGAGATACTCATGCGTCACGGCATACCCTGCGCCGGCAACTTTCTGCAGCAGGAACTGGCCCTCGTGACCGGTGCCGTCGAGCTCATGACCGTCGATGTGCAGTGCCAGATGCAGGGGCTGGCGAGCGTGGCGGAATGTTTTCACACGAGACTCATCACCACCTCCGACAGGGCCATGATCGAGGGTGCGGAGCATATCGAATTTCAACCGGAACACGGGCTTGACATCGCGAAAAGAATTCTTGCGATGGCCATCGAGAATTACCCCAACAGGCGGCACGCGGTGTATATTCCGGCGGAGAGCCAGGACATGGTGGCGGGTTTCAGCCATGAGACGATAACCTACCTCCTGGGAGGTCTCTTCCGGGCGAGCTACAGGCCGCTCAACGATAATATCGCCAACGGCAGGATCAGGGGTGTCGCGGGTGTTGTCGGGTGCAACAACGTGAGGACACAGCATGATGCCGCCCATCTTGCCATGATAAGGGAGCTTATCAGGAACGATGTTCTCGTCCTGACGACGGGCTGCAGCGCCATGGCCTGCGGCAAGGCCGGGCTGTTGACGCCGGAGGCGGCGCATCTGTATGCGGGCGGAGGGCTTACGGAGGTGTGCGAGGCCATCGGCATCCCCCCTGTTCTGCACCTTGGCTCCTGCGTCGATAATTCCCGGATACTCATTGCCGCCACAGCCATGGTCAAGGAGGG
>MVQQ01000250.1 GCA_002067555.1 Syntrophorhabdus sp. PtaB.Bin184 | reverse complement strand
GACAACCAGCCCGATCTCAAGGAGGTCAGGCAATGATGGCTGAAACCTCTTTTACAGGAGAAAAAGGACTTGACCTCTAAGAACTTGTCAGGAAACTCGATAGATAACTCAACGCAGGGGCCAGTTCCACCATTATAGATAACAAGTCTTTCTTCTTTTTCGGCCACTTTGACTTTAAGTAAATCTATTTTCGGCTCTTGTGGTTTCAAAATTAAACTATTAATGGAGAAAAACAAGGCAGCAACAACACCAATAGCAGTGGCAATAGCTCCAATCGAGGTAATATGATCTTTATATGTTTCTAGCCATCTCATTTATTATTTCCTATCTCAGCATAACAACGAGTTCACCGGGAGCGTAAGCGATCCGGTGGAACGGCTCGTTATCTACCCTTTTCTATGCCGCCGTCTTCAGGGTTACGTGCATTCCGGCCTTGGCGGCGAAAAGCACGGAGATCGTCGAGACTCGACCCGATGAACTTTACCATGGGAGTATCATATAAGTTTGATATATTTCGCAAGTCTATTGGTATATGCCGATGCGAGTCTCTTGCCGGAAGCCGGCTCGTCAGGGGTAGGCGGTCTGCCTCAGCACCAGCGGATCGTGCCCGGGGAGAATCGTTCCTCCGAGGGCTCTTAGCCGGTCGAGGCTCTCATAGTATTCCTTCAGGCCGACATACAGCGGCCCGGGCCAGAAAGGGGCGCCCTCAGGAACATCCATGCTCAGGTAATGAGTTATCGTGTCTCCTGCAATCACGTAGAGGCCCTTGTCGGTATCGATGAGGACCGCCTGGCTCCCGGGAGAGTGTCCCGGGGTCGTTATCGTCCTCACGCCTTCTGCGATTTCCGTATCGCCCTCGAGAAGCTCAAGGTCCATATGGGATAGATCGACATCGTAAGCCGGTCTGTGGACGGGCAGGGGGTTCCGGGCATACTCCAATTCGGACTTCTGTGCGAGAAACCGGGCATTCGGCAAGAAGCCGTTGCCACCACAATGGTCAACATGAAGGTGGGTGTTCACGACAAGCCGAATCTCTTCCGGAACGGTGTTGAACCTCGCAAGCTGCGATTCCATGGATTGTTCCGGGGTTCGGCTGAAGTTGCTCTTCAGGTCCGGCGTATCCATGGCCCCGAATCCTGTGTCAACAAGAATCTTCTCGTCACCGCTCCGAAGTAGCCAAGCAAGAACAGCGCCGTCAACACCGGTTCCCACAGGTGCCATCAGGAGAACCTGCGAAAGGTCCCTCACCGCTGTAGCGAGTACGAGCGGTGTTATCGTCCATCGTCTGTTTGCCATTTTCCGCCCTTCCTCTTCGGTGTGTCGGTCGGCCGATAAATGATCCGACCGTCGACCCGATCCTGTCAAATCTTGTTCCCTACCCTCCAGCCATCCGCTATAGCATCGGGTATTAACCTGGGTTCTCTGCAGTCGCCTATCAGGTAAACCTCCGGCACCCTTCCTTTCATCACCTCCGCGAGCCCTGTATCGGGCTGCATCGGGAGGGAAGGAATGATCGTCTGCGCTTCCAGGAGGAGGCGTTTGCCCTCTTTTGTTGTTACCATAATCCCGGAAGAGGTAACCTCGTCGAAATGGACGCCGCTCATCGTTGTTACACCCTTCTTTCGGAACCAGGAAAAGAGCCTGGTCTTCCTTTCCGGGATAAGTCTCTCTCCCAAGCCATCCCCCTCCTCGACGATTGTGACCTTTCTTCCCCGCTTGACCAGGAACTCGGCAAGTTGACAAGCTGCCACCTGACCGCCGAGAATGACCACGCTGCGGCCGACAGGCATCCAGAATTTGGTGAGCCACCTCAGAGTACCGGGACTGAGGTACCTTAAGAAGAATTTCAGCCGACCGTGAAGATCGGCGCTCTTGACCACGTTCTTCCCCTCTATGCCCCGCACGCGCGGCGTTGTCGGGACCCCGCCGGTCGCAATGATGGCGACATCCGGGGCTGCCCGGTTAATCCATGCAACATCGAATTCCCTTTGCTTCTCAACCTCAACATCCAGTTTCTCGATCTGCCTGGCTAGGTAGTTTATGAGGTTGGGAATATTCTCTATGTCGAGCCCTTTGACCATAGCAGCCACAGGAAGTGTGCCGCCGAGTTTGGTCGACTTGTCGAAGAGGGTGACCCGATGGCCCCGCATGGCAGCTACTCTCGCTGCCTCCATTCCCGCAGGCCCCCCTCCTATCACGACTACCCGTTTTTGTCTTTCTGCTTTCGTCACCTCGTAGCGCTCGGTTCCCAGCGCTCCGTTGACCCGGCACTCCTTCGGCAGGCCGTTCATCTTCTGACAGGTGCCGCACCTCGTGCAAGGTGCCACGTCATCCGGCCGTCCCTCGGCCAGCTTGTTTGGCAGAGCAGGGTCTGCAAACAAAGGTCTGCACATGCCGATAAAGTCCGCTTTCCCCTGACGGAGTATCCTTTCGCCTCGTTCGGGCACTATGCCGCTCACGGTAATGATCGGAATGGACACCTCTCTTTTTATTATTTCCGCCGCAGGCACATTGACCTCTTTTCCGTAACGGCTCCAATCAAGCCCTTTCGGAAAATCTTTAAGCGGAACGCAGGGTTCGGGATAGAAAAGGTTTTCGTGGTTGTAAGAGCCGACGTGATGACCGAGCCAATGAGATCGGACGTGGAGGGCATCGACGCCGGAGTTCTCGAGGATCTTGGCCAGCGACCTGCTCTCCGGGTAGGTCATGCCTTCATCGCCCATGCCGCCTTCCACGGCGTTGATGAGAACGCTTATGGCGAAATCGGCGCCGCAACGCCTCTTGATGGCCATTATCGTCTCCACGAGAAAACGGCTTCGGTTCTCCATGGACGCCCGACCGTATTCATCTGTCCGTTTGTTCCAGAATCGGGATAGGAAGCTGGCAAAGAGATGATCGCAGCCGGCATTTATCTCCATGCCATCAAAACCTGCCCGCTGTATACGACCTGCTATCAGGGCAAAAAGCTCGGTCAGCTCGCCTATCTCCCCGACTGACAGCTCTTTCGGCGCCGTCGTCGCATGGAGGTCGAACTCGGAATAGTCGGGGACAACCGGAGACGCCGCGATATGCGGACGTTTCGGCGCATAGGGCTGTAACCACGGACCTCGATGGTAGATCTGTACGAAGGCAGGACATCCCTGCCGGTGGATGACCTCCGCTATTTCAGCTACCTGGTCGATGTATCGGTCGTCATCGATCCGCATTCGGACGTCACCCGGCTCGTCAAAAGGATACTCCACAATCGGCGATTCAACCATGATGAGTCCCACGCCGCCTTTGGCGAGGGACTCATAGAAGGCCTTTCCTTTTTCCGTGACCCGTCGCTCCCCCGTGCTCCACAGACTCGTCCCGGAAGCGGTCTTTATTATACGGTTTCTGGTCTTCACCTTTCCGATACGAAAAGGCTCGAGCAGTTTCGAAAAGTCTTTCATCATAAATCCCTTAAGCGAATCTTCTCGATCGTCCTTGTTCTACTTCAGATAAATCAGCGCGTTCTTACCTGCTATCCTGCCCGAATTCGCGGAGAAGCCGGCGGAGAGACCGGACGAAACCCTGATACAGTAACTGTCTCCCCACATGCCACCGGCGTCGAAACCGCCGGCGTAAAGTCCTGGGATAGCGTCGCCCTTCTTGTCCAGCACCTCTGCCCGGTAGTTGATCTTGATTCCGCCGAGAGTTCCGAGGAATAGGGTGCGCGCCTTCACTGCGTAGTATCTCGGTCCAATCAACGGTCTCAGGTACTTCGGATTTTTCACAAAGAGTGCGTCGTGTCCTTTTGCGCAGAATCCGTTGTACTCGACGACAGTGGCCTCCAACACACGGCCCTCGACGCCCATCTTTTCGGCCAGTTGCTCGACGGAATCTGCGGCGAACACCTCCTTGCTGCCTCTCTCTTCCGCGGCCCTCAGTTCCTTTTCGAAGTCAACGGGCCGCGTGCCGGGGGGATTGTCCATGCCAAGCTGTTTCTCGATCCCTTTCTCCATAAGTATCTGCAGGATTGAATCGTCGAAGAGCCTGTAAGTATAACCTTCTTTTGATCTTCCGTTCGCGTTGCCCATAGAGGTACCGTAAAATGCGATACTTTCGTCGCAGAACCGTTCTCCTCCCGGGTCGACCCAAAGGTCGGGCTGCGCAGCGGCCATCTCAAGCGGCCCCTTCATCGCAAAGCCTTCTCCGAAAGGGCCGGCAGCGTATGTCTCCAGCACGCCGAGACCTTCCTCGGCGGCACCGACCTCGAAGGCCATCCGTATTCCATCGCCCATCTTGTCGACATTGCCGATGGGCATCAAATTTACGCCAAGATCGAACCCGCTGTATTTCTTGATCCATTCCTTGTTGTTCGCATAGCCGCCACTCGCGATTACCACGGCACGGGCCCCGACCTCCATCTCTTCGCCATCCCGTTCAGCGATTATTCCCCTGATCTGTCCGCCTTCCTTGATGATCCGCTTGACCGACGCGCCCAACTCGAACTCGACGCCCTTCTCTTTTCCGCTCTCCGCGAGGGCCTTTATGATGGCAGTCCCTTGTCCCTTTACGGGATGATAGGTCTTGGGCGCCTCGGGCATGTTGATCGTTTCCGGTCGAAACTCGACACCGAGCGCGAGCAACCATGCTATCGTTTCAGCCGATTCGTCGACCACTGCCCTTACGAGGCGTGCATTTGCCCTCCAATGACTATATTCCATGATGTTCCGGAAGGCCTCGTCTCGACTGTAGGTAATGTAATTTTCGCGCTGTCTCGCCGTCTCCACTGCGAACATCCCCGAAAAGAAGTTGGAGGTGCCTCCGAGAGACCGCTGTTTCTCAAACACGAGGACCTTCGCCCCGCCTTCCGCGGCGGTGACC
>MVQQ01000249.1 GCA_002067555.1 Syntrophorhabdus sp. PtaB.Bin184 | reverse complement strand
GTAGCTCAGGTGGTCAGAGCATGCGGCTCATATCCGCAGTGTCCGGGGTTCAAATCCCTGCACCGCCATTTTTCACACGTCTGAAGGGGGCACGGGTCAACATGAGATGTGAAACTTCACGTTCAGGGTATTGTGGCAAAAAGACGGTTTTCCTCACTGGCGTTTTCCTTCTCGCCATTGCCGTGCTCTTCGTCTCCGGCACCTTCCGCCCGGCCGGGGCGGCACCGGAGAAGAAAGCGAAACCCGCAGTTGAGAAGGACACCGGCGCCGTGAATGATGCCAACCTCCAGGCCAGTCAGAAACGGGTGGACGAACTCCTCAAGAAGAATGAATATGTCACCTCTCTGAGAACGAGCCTCAAGATAAACGAGTACACGAGAGAGGTCCTCGCGACGGTCAAGGTCATCAAGGGCTACTACGAAAAGGCCGTCAACGACCCCGCGGTCCCGACGAAGGACAAGGAGCAGCTCTACCTCAAGCTCAAGGGCTTGAACCAGCTCATCCCCCGGTACACGACCGCCTATGAGAATTCCCTCTATAACCTGGGTTATATCTACGCGAAACGCAATGAGTCGGAACGGGCTCGCAAGTACCTCAGCGAGTATCTCCAGACAACACCCTTCTCCACCAGCCGCGACTCGAAATGGATGAAAGCGAAAACTCTCCTTCTTGAGCTTTACAGCCTTGAAGGCGAATTCTAAGTGCAGGAAAAACGGTCCCTCGTCCAATCGGTCATTGAAGATCTTGGCATCTCCCGGTACGTCAGCAATGTCGTCATTGAAGGAACGGATTCGCCCTGGCTCGAAAAAGCGCTCATCAAGAGAAAGAAGGGCGCCCTCGATGTCAAGGCCTGCATCTGGATGGATGATGTCTTCCTGCATGGCCGCATCTACAGGCTTTTCCTCTACGTAGCCGACGTCCTCGACGCTGCCTTTCTTTACGATCCCCGCATCGCGCCCGATGAAGAGAGGGAACCCTCCATCCGCGACCGTTACGACCAGATATGGAGTCTTTACGTGGACAGCAGGATGGAGCGCCTCGGGATCGAGAGCTTTTTCGACAGGGGCTTGAGGAGAAATCTCTTCATCGACCTCGAAGGCCGTCTCGGATGGGGCGGGGCGGGGCGGATATTCGATGCCCTCTGGTCGAGGGAGACGTTCACCTATCCCGAGATCATCGACCTCAGTTATCATCTGGAGGAAAGATTTCCCGGCGAGTCCCCGTCCCCCGGCAGCCTCTGTATCGAGAGGGACCTCGCGGACTGCCTGCACAACCCCTCCGTCGCAGGGCACCTCGAACGCCTCGATTCACCCGGTGTTGCAACGGTGCTCAACAATCTCCTCAGTTTCACGGCCTATTCATGCAGGGACGGGCTCATCCTCCCCTGCCACTACGGCATCGTTTTCCTCTTTCAGAACAAGGTCTTCCTGGAATTCATCCCCTCGGGCGGCCACGCCTTCGTCCTTTCCATTCTCGATCCACCGTCGGGGACGTACGATACCAGGGAGATCGGGCCGGAGACGGATGTGGAGGAGATCGAGAAAAACATCAAGGACCGGTACGCGATGATGACTGTGGCCACAAGGGGCCAATTCGGCTGACGATCCGTTACGGCAGGATCACCTCGCGTCCCTGCGAAGGCGCTGGAGGGCGAAACCAAAGGTGTACTCGTAGAGATGGAGCCCCTTGCTGACGGCGGTTATGGTGCCGTCCTCGATCCCTATCTCCTGGCACATGTATTCCTTCAAGAGCTGGATGGCCGCGAGGTTCGAGGGGAAGCCGGCCCAGAGGTCCCAGCTGCGGAAGTAAAGGACAAAGTGGAGCTTCCCGTCGGTCACCCGTGTATCGATGAGCCTCAGACACGGAGGGTCCTCAAGGGTGATGTGGTTCCACGGCTACTGCGTCCCGCCCGGAAGCTCGAACACAAGGCCAAGGTAGTCACAACCACATGGCAGGGCGTTGACAGAGGCCTGTTCGATGCCTTGCGCATGGCCCGCACAATGTTGGCTCGCGAGCGAGGCGTCCCGCCGTTCGTCGTATTCGGCGACGCCGCCTTGCGGGACATGGCCCGCCGACGGCCGTCGACCTTGGAGCAGTTCATGGAGGTCAAGGGCGTTGGTCAGACGAAATGCAGGCAATATGGCCGGGTCCTGGTCGAACGAATCCGTGCCTACTGCATCGAGCACGCCATCGATATGGACCTGACGGTCGTAGATTGAGGATACCGGAGCAGTCCGCAATCTACGACCTCAAGCCGCAATGCAGGACCGAGCGTTACCGCTCATTGCCCCAAAGTTGATCATCGCCGCCCTGGGCCTTGCGCCAGGCGTCTCGCCATTTGTGGATGTCGGACTCGCTGATGAACGACTTGCGTCAAACACGATCTTGCGACCTCGTCGTACAATCGCTTCTTCCGATTGCGGAGGCCTCGTCGATCTGCTATCCTTGTGTCCGACTGAACAGACAATGGATCGCAGAATTTCGTAGTCTGGAGGTGTTTTTCATGTCGATGCTGTATCGTAAGAACGTGTTCTGTCTCTGGATATTCGTCGTTTCGCTGGCGTCAGTTGCATGGCCCGTATCCTTCACGAAATGGACAATCGACGAGACGTTCCGGTCGGAGGGCGTGGGGGTTGCGGACATCAACCGCGATGGCAAGCTCGACATCCTCGCGGGCGAGGTATGGTACGAAGCGCCGGGCTGGCAGATGCACGAGATTCTGCCGCCGGGAAAGTATGACGGGAACACCGGGTACAGCAAGACCTTTGCGAACTACTCCGCGGACGTCAACCGCGACGGGTGGATCGATTCGATCATCACGACGATGATGGGCGAGCCGTCGCTGTGGTACGAGAACCCGCAGAATCAGCCGGGGCATTGGAAGGTGCA
>MVQQ01000248.1 GCA_002067555.1 Syntrophorhabdus sp. PtaB.Bin184 | reverse complement strand
GATTTACTGTCATTCCAGAGTTTGTCCATCGTGTCGGCATCAGAATTCCGGATATCCGTATTGTTCTCTATGTAGCTGAACCTTCGGGTAAATTTGTCCGCGGTTGCCCGTAGCGCATCTTCGGGGTCCACCGACAAAAACCGGGCGATGTTAACGATGGTGAAAAGCAGGTCGCCCACCTCCTCCCTGACCTGTTCGGGGTCGCCTGCCGCCTCGGCCGCCTTCAACTCGGCGATCTCCTCGTACATCTTGTCGTACACGTCCTCGATCCTCTGCCAGTCGAACCCGACCTTCGCGGCCCTCTTCGTCATCACATACGCCCTCAGGAGAGCGGGCATGGATGCGGGGATGTTCGCGAGAAGCGAGTATTCGCCATCTTCTTTTTCCTCCCTCTTCAGATCTTCCCACTTCATCTCGATGGGAACGTCGAGGACCTCATTCCGGAAGACATGGGGGTGGCGATGGTACATCTTGCCGTAAACGTTCTCGATGACATCGTTGATGTCGAAGGCGTTGCGTTCCCTGCATATCTGGGCAATGAAGACGATGTGGAAGAGGAGGTCACCGAGTTCCTCCTTGAGCTCTTTCATGTCGTCCTTCTCTATGGCCTCGATGATCTCGTAGACCTCTTCGAGCATGAAGGTTTTGAAGGCCGAGACCTTTTGCTTGCGGTCCCAGGGACATCCCTCGTCGCTTCTCAACCTCTCCATGAGCCATACAAGGCTGTCAAAGGATTCCATTCTCAGTCCTCTCTCCTGTTTCGAGTCCCGGTGATGTTTTTTATGATTCGCGCCGTTTCATCCATCACGTGCCTCTGGTCGTCAATGATCGCGTAACCGGCGTGCCGTGCGGAATCATAAAGGTCGTTGTCGGCAAGAAGCCTCATCACGGTGCGGTGTATGTCGTCGGCCGTCTCAACGAGGAAACCGGCCTTTCTTTCAAGGATGGAGGCGGCGATGTCGTGGAAGTTCTCCGTGTGGGGGCCGAACAGCACAGGTGTGCCCACGAAGAGGGGTTCGAGCATGTTCTGCCCGCCGTAGGGAGCAAGGGAACCGCCGACGAAGGCGACCATGCTTTTCGCGTAGATCCCCATGAGGTCGCCCACGGTATCGACGATCACGATATCGGCATCCTCTTCTCCCTTTCCTTCCTTCAGCCGGGAATACCGGGCAGTCCTGCAGTTTTTCGAAAGCTCCTCCTCGATACTGACGGCCAGATGGAGTTCCCTCGGCACTATGAATATCCTGTGTTCGGGGAGATCGGACCTGAGGAGTGCCACCGCCTTGTAGACCTCGTCGAGTTCCTTTTCCTTCACGCTGCCGATGACGATGGCCTTGTCTCGTGTTTCCCTGTTCGGTGGGCTTTCCGTGATGGGGCGGTAATACTTTATGTTGCCCGTGGCGAAGACGCGCTCCGGGGCCATGCCGATGGAGATGAAACGTTGGCTGTGCTCCGGAGACTGTGCTATGACCGTGTGCACGGCCGCGAGAGCCGATTTCATGAAGACAGACAATCTCCGGTAGGTCGCGAGGGTGCTGTCCGATATGCGGCCGTTGACGATAACGACCGGGATGTCCCGCCTCCTGGCCTCCCAGATGAGGTTGGGCCAGATCTCCGTCTCCACGATGATGATGACCAAGGGCCTATGGTGGTCGAGAAAACGGCGTACCGAGAAGCCGAGGTCAAAGGGGAGGGCGGCCACCCTTCTGCCTTGCCTGGTGCCCTCCTTCCTTTCGAGCATTTCCTGGGCATAGGACGTGTTGGTGGTGAGGAGGAAGTCTGCCGGGCCCCCGTTCTTCGAGAGATACTCGGCCACAGCTTCGGCGATAACGGCTTCTCCTATGGACGCGCCGTGAATCATGCACGACCCTGTGGCCGGTCTGCCCTCCACCCGGGGGAAAAGGCGCTGGCGGAAGTTCTTCCTCATTTTTGCGTTGGTAAGGCCGATGATCACGAAGACGGGCAGGGCGCACAGGGTGAGCAGATTATAGATCACTTTCCACATGCCGCTTCTTCCGCTTTCTCGGTCAGTTGGATGAGTGCCGCCTCGAGCTTGAGGCGCGTTTTCTCGGTTTCTTCGGCGCTGAGATCACGGGCTACAGGGATAGGGTCTCCCCAGAAAAAGACAACCCGGGAAAAAGGATAGGGGAGTATGAAACGGTCCCAGGAATGAAAGGTTTTTTTTTACGTGCACCGTAGCTGACGGGGAGGAGAGCCTTGCCGGAGAGCCGTGCAAGCTCGACGATGCCTTTCTTCACGGTAAAGCGCGGCCCCTTCGGCCCGTCAGGGGTGATGGCGATATCGATATTATCCTTGAGGTCATGGAGGATCTCCCTGAGCGAGGAAACGCTGCCCTTCCTGTAGGAGCCCCGGACGGTACCGATCCCGAAGTAGCCCACTATTCTGGCTATGAACTCGCCGTCCCGGTGGCGGCTGATGAGCACCTTGCCCCCGCCGCCCTTCTTCGCGAAGGGCATCATGAGGAGCCTGCCATGCCAGAAACAGACGATGTAGTTGCGGATGTTCCCCCATGCCTCGTCGGGCGGCCGGTTCACGTGGTGAATGCGCAGTGTGAAACTCAGCGCCTTCAGGAACGCAAATACCATGGGAGGCATAACGTGAAGCATGAGGAAAGACTTGATCTTCTTTTTCATCAGCGCTTCTTTCCCAGGGGGATGACCTTCTTGCGCGCCCCTTCGCGGAACTGGATCTCGTAGAGCTTCCTGTAGGGACCGTCCTCTTCGATGAGCGATCCGTGGGTGCCTTCCTGGACTATCATACCCTTGTCGATCACGATGATCCGGTGGGCATTGATGATCGTCGAGAGCCTGTGGGCGATGATGATCGTTGTCCTGCCCTTCATCAGGTTCTCGAGGGCCTTCTGGACCTCTATCTCCGATTGGGCGTCGAGGGAACTCGTCGCTTCGTCGAGGATAAGGATGGGGGCGTTCTTGTAGAGCGCCCTGGCTATGGCGATGCGCTGTTTCTGACCGCCGGAAAGGCGGACCCCTTTTTCGCCGACGATGGTATCGTATCCTTTCGGAAGCTTGAGGATGAAATCATGGGCAAAGGCCATTCTGGTCGCGGCGTAGAGCTGCTCTTCGTCAGGCTCGACGCCGTAGGCTATGTTGCTTCGTATCGTGTCATTGAAGAGGATGACATCCTGCGTAACGAGGGCGATGTTCTTTCGGAGGGAATCGAGGGTGGCGTCGCGGATGTCGGTGCCATCGACCCTGATGAGACCCTGGGTGACATCGTAGAACCGGGGGATCAGGTTGACGAGGGTGGTTTTTCCCACCCCGCTTTTACCGACGACGGCAACCACCTCGTTCTTCTCGATCCGGAGGCTCACGTGGTTGAGGACCATCTTCTCGTCGTACCGGAAGGAGACGTCCTCGAAGTCTATGACGCCTTCGACCTTTTCGAGATCGACGGCGTCCGGTCTCTCCATCACCTCCGGTTGCCTGTCGATGATCTCGAAGACACGCTGGCTGGCGGCGAGCCCCTGCTGAACGTTGTGGTTCTCCTTGTTGATCTTCTTGATGGGTTCATAGAGCATGATGAGGGATGCCATGAAGGCGAAAAAGGTTCCGGGGGTGGAATTTCCCAGGATGACCTCCCTGCCGCCGTACCAGATGACGACGCCGACGGCAACCCCGCCTATGACCTCCATCACGGGGTGGGACAGTGCCCGGATCTTCGTGCGTTTCATCGATATCCTGAAGAGCGTCTCGTTCTCCGCCGTGAACCTCTTGTTTTCGTATTGTTCCATGGAAAAGGCCTTGACGATCCTCTGGCCGGTGATGGTTTCATGAAGAAAACTGGTGAGCCGCGCAAGGTATTGCTGGATATTGAGCCCTATCTTCCTGAGTTTCTTGCCGAAGGCGACAATGGGATAGATGGAGAAGGGCAGGATAAGGAAGGCGATGAGCGTCAGCTTCCACTCCATGCGGAAGGCCACGATGACGAGGCCGATGATCGTGAAGGCATCCTTGAGGACCGCCGCAACGGAATCGGAGACGGTGCTCTGGACGAGGGAGACGTCGTTCACTATCCGGGAGATGTTGGAACCTGTGGGCGTTTTGTCGAAGAAAGACAGGGGTTGTTTCTGCATGTTGTAGAAGACGAGATTCCTGATGTCGGTGACCACCCTTTGCCCGACATAACCCATGAAGTAGCCCTGAACGTATTCGAAGGTGCCCTTGATCAGGAAGAGAAGGATAACGGCAGCGGGCATGATGTAAAGCTTCGTCATGTCCTTCTCGAAGAATATGGAGTCAAGGACGGGCTTGACGAGGTAGGCGCTGAAACTCTGTGCGCCGGAACACAGCGACATGAAGATCATGGCGAGGATGAGCTTTGCCTTATAGGGGTACGCAAATTTCAGAAGTCTCAGGTAGAGGTTCATGTTCTCTCGAAAAAGCGCAGTATCGCGTTCGCTGCCAGCCGGTAGGAATCTTCTTTCTTGAGTTTGTCGACGATCGATCCCAGTTCGCCCGCAACGCCCTGTCTTCCTTTATCTATCATAGAAATGACCTTCCTGGCAATGGTTTCGGGATCGAGGCGCTGAATGAACTCGGGAAATACCTCCTTGCCGGCTACGATGTTGGGAAGACCGATGAAATCGACGTGAACGATGAGGCGCGCGATCGCGTAGGAGAGCCGGGATATGCGGTAGATGATGGCGGTAGGTGACCCGAGGAGGGCTGCTTCCAGGGTCGCGCTGCCGGAAGCGACTATGGCGGCGTCGCAATAGGCCAGGGCGTCATGGGAGTTCCCTTTCAGGACCGTGAAGCCGTGGTCGCCCTCAAGGAATGGTCTGACAACCGTTTCGTCGATATTGTCCGCGAGGGGCAGAAGAACGGTGAGCCCGGGGATGCTCCGGCGCATGATGCCCGCCGTCTCCGTGAGGACAGGCATGTGCCGCCTTATCTCGTTCCGTCTGCTTCCGGGCATGACGGTGAGGATGGGCTTGTCCCCGGGGACCCCCATCCTGGCCAGAAATTCATCACGGTTGAGCGACGGCCGCACGGTTTCGGCAAAAGGATGGCCGACGTAGACCGCCGGGATTCCTGATTTCGCATACAGGTCTTCCTCGAAGGGAAGGATGCAGATGACCATGTCGACGCACTTCCGGATCTTCTTGAGGCGTCCCTTCTTCCAGGCCCAGACCTGCGGCGGGATGAAGTATACCACGGGGACGCCGAGAGACCGGGCGAAGGAGGCTATCCTCATGTTGAACCCCGGGAAATCGACGAGGATGACGAGATCCGGCCGCTCATTCCTGATATGGGCCTTGACGGTGTCGAAGGCCCTCCTGATGTTTCCCGCGTGGGAGAGCACCTCGCTGAGTCCCGTCACGGAGATGTCACGGTAGTCCCGGACAACCGTAACGCCGCTGCCGGCAAGCCTTTCAGAGCCCATTGCGGTTATGCGCAAACCTTCCGTTTTGCTGAGGGATTCGACGAGATGACAGGCGTGGGTCTCCCCGGACAGCTCGCCCGTCGATATGAATATCTTTCTATCGATGGCGTGTACCCTGTCGATCCGCTATGCAGTCCTGGATCCTGCTTGCGAGCTCGAGTGCCCTGAGGCCGTCGGCTCCGCTGACGGTTGGGGCGGAGTTGCCTCCCACGGCCGTTACGAACTCGAGGAGCTCGTCCCTGACGGGGTCCATCTGCGGCGCGGAATATTCCGTTGTGTCCGCCTTGCCCCCTTCCTTCCTGAGGATGCCTGTGAGCTTTCCCTGCATCAGGTCAAGGGAGAAGTGCCTGTCCTCTTCGTAGATGGCCAGGGAGCGCTCGCGGAACGTGGAGACCCGGCTCGCCGTGATGTTTGCCACGCACCCTCCGGTGAATTCGATCCGGGCGCTGGCGATGTCGGAGAGACTTGTGAAGAAGGGGACGCCCTCGGCGCTGACGTCGGCAACCTCTTCGCCGACGAGAGAGAGGACGAGATCGATGTCATGGATCATGAGGTCGAGGACAACATCCACGTCGGTAGACCTGCCCGTGAAGGGACCGATCCTGCGGGCCTCGATAAACCGGGGCCTTCGAATGAGGGGCAGCACCTGCCTGAGCGCGGGGTTCAACCTTTCGAGATGGCCCACCTGGAGGACAAGTCTCCGCTCGGCTGCCATGTCGATGAGCTCACGCGCCTCTTCCGGGAGCACGGTGATGGGTTTCTCCAGGAAGACATGGACGTTCCGTTCGAGACAAGCTTTCGCTATGGCGTAATGGGACTCAGTGGGTGTCGCGACGACGGCGCAGGCCGCGTCGGGCAGGGCATCGGAATAACGGGAGAAGAATGGTACCCTGTATTTCCCGGCATATTCGCCGGCGAGCGCGTCATCGACATCCACGACACCGCACACGCGGACGTCCTCGAAGGAGCAGAGCTTGCCGAGATGGATGCGACCCATGTGGCCGAGACCGATGAGGGCGACATTTACCGGCATATGCCCCTCGTTGACGATTCTATGAACTCGATGAGGTACCCGATGTTGTCCCCGTCAAGCTCCTCTCTTATGATCTTGAGGGAGGTCTTCAGGGGGAGAGCAGACCTGAAGAGGATACGGTATGCCTTTTTCAGCTTCATTATCTCCTCTTTGGAGAAATTGCGCCTTTCGAGTCCCACGAGGTTGAGGCCGTAAAGCTTTGCCCTGTCACCGGCGGCGATGACAAAAGGAGGTACGTCCTTCGGGATTCCCGTCAGGCCGCTGATAAACGCGTACTTGCCGACCCTGCAGAACTGGTGAACCGCGCAGAGACCGCTGAAGATGACGAAATCCGACACCTCCACATGGCCCGCCAGGGTCGCGCCATTCGCCATGATGATGTTGTTCCCTACCTTGCAGTCGTGGGCGATGTGGGCGTAGGCCATGATGAAATTGTTGTCCCCCACCTCTGTGACGCCGCCCCCCTTCATGGTTCCCCGGTTGATGGTGACGTATTCCTTCATGGTATTGTTCCGACCTATGATTACCCGGGTGGGCTCGTACTTGTAGCCGATGTCCTGGGGAGGCCCCCCGATGGACGCGAAAGGGCTGACGGTGCAGCCTTCGCCTATGAACGTGTTCCCCTGAACGACGACGTGGCTTTCAAGACGGCTGCCCGCGCCGATGCGCACGCCCCCTTCCACTATGCAATAAGGGCCGATCTCCACGTCTTCTGCGATCTCGGCGTTCTTGTCGATGATGGCGGTTGGATGTATCACGTAAATTCCCCTCACTCCTGTTTGAGCATTGCCATTATGCGTGCCTCGGCCACGACGTCATCCCCGACGAAGGCCTTAGCATCGAATACCCAGATCTCCCGTCTGTGCTTCACGACGTCGACAACGAACCTGAGCTGGTCGCCGGGAATCACCGGTTTGCGGAACCGTGCCCCGTCGATGCCGGTAAAGAAGACGGAACCCTTCATACCGGGGAAGGACTTGAAGGCAAGAACGCCGCCTGCCTGCGCCATCGCTTCCAGGATGAGAACGCCGGGCATGATGGGCCTTCCGGGAAAATGACCCTGGAAGAAAGGCTCGTTGATGGTCACATTCTTGATGGCGACTATCCTTTTCGTCTCCTCGAATTCGATGACACGGTCCACGAGGAGAAAGGGGTATCTGTGGGGCATCAGGTTCAGTATCTCATTTATGTCGACCATCGTCTTCCTCCGGTGAGAATCTCTTCTCCAGCTCCCTGATCTTTTCAAAAAGCGCGGGGAGCTTCTTTATGTACATCTGTAGTCTCATATATTCCTTGTGGGGCATGTGCGGCGTTCCCCATATGAGGGACCCGGCGGGCACATCTTTCGTGATCCCCGTCCGTCCACCGGCCATAACCTGATCGCCGACGCTGACGTGGTCCCTGACCCCCGTCTGTCCCGCAAGAACGACGTTGTTTCCTATGTGCGCGCTGCCCGCTATGCCGACCTGTGAGACGATGATGGAATTCTGTCCTATCATAACGTTGTGGGCGACCTGAACCAGATTATCGATCTTGGTCCCTCTGCCGACCACCGTGGCGTCGAGGGCTGCACGGTCAATGGCGGTGTTCGCCCCGATCTCGACATCGTCCTCGATGATGACGGAACCGACCTGCGGGATCTTCGCGTGCTTCTTGCCGTCCCAGGTATAGCTGAACCCGTCGGCCGCTATGACGCTGTTCGCATGGATGATGACATTTCTGCCGATCGTTGTATCCCGGTAGACGGTAACATGGGGATAGATGGTGCTGCCCTCGCCGACGGTAACGTTGGGGCCGATGTAGCAGAAAGGATAGATTGTCACCTTTTCCCCGATCTTCGCCCGGGCCTCCACGCAGGCAAAGGGGCCGATGGAGGCGCTGGCGGCGACGTCGGCCCCGGGGCTCACAACGGCCCGCGGATCGATTCCGGGGGGCGGGGAGGGTTCCTCCCTGAACATGCCCACGACCTCTATGTACGCGAGGTCGGGATTGTCCACAACGACAACGTTCATTCCCCTGAGGTCTTCGCGGGGCGTTTTTCTCCCGACGATAAGGGCAGATGCCCTGCTCGCGGCAACGTACTTGAGGTAGCTCGCGTGGGAGAGGAAGGTGATCTGCCCTTCCCGGGCGCTCTGAATGCCGGCGATGCCGTCGATCGGGATATCCCCGTCACCAATCAGATCTCCCTTGACCGCGGCAGCGATATCCCTCAGTCTGATCATTACTTGAGAGGTTTCTTTTTGGCCGCCTCGTTGAAGAGTGTGATGACCTTGCCCGTGATGTCTATGGCGGGAGTCGCATAAAGGATGCCAGCCTGGCTCTTCTCGAGTATGAGGGAGTATTTTTCCTTTTCACCGAGAGTGCGCACCACGTCTTCAACCTCCTTGAGGACCTTCTGGGTGTATTCCATGTCCTTTTGCTGGAGCTCGGTCTGGTAATCGTTGTACAGCCTCTGGTAATCCTTGAGCTTTGCCTGGTACTGTTTTTCCTTGTCGGCCCTGGCTTCCGGCGTGATGGTGGCGCCCTGTTTCTCAAAGGCGTCCTTGAGCCTCTGGAGTTCGGCCTGCCTGCCATCGAGGTTCTTTTTCAGCCTCTCGGCGTCCTGTGTGAGAATGGCCCGTATCTGTTTGCCCTGGTCCGATTCAAGCATGACTTTCTGCAGGTCTATGTATGCGACGCTGACCGACTGGCTCATCGCCGCAAGGGGTGTCAAAAGAACGGCTACGACAAAAAAGACCGTGATAAAGCGTTTCATAAAACCTCCTGACTAATATTGGGTGCCGATGGCAAAATCGAAGAGACTTTTCCTCTCGTTTTCCTTGGGGTTGAGGTTGAATCCGAGTTCCAGGCGGATGGGACCCATGGGGGAGAACCAGCGTATGCCGAAGCCTGCCGACGACCGCATCCGCAGGCTGTCGAAATTGTCAAAACCGGCGCCGGTATCGGTGAAGAGGACCCCCTTCACGCCTGCCGGCTTGTAGATGGGGAATATCCATTCGAAGTTGAAGTACATCTGGTTCTTCGCGCCGATGGGTTCGTCGTTCTCGTCCATGGGACCGGCCTCGCCGTACCTGAAACCGCGGATCGAACTGATGCCGCCGACGTAGTACTTCTCGGTGATGGGCACCTCGTCGCCGCTGTAGCCTCTTATAGCTCCCGCAGTGCCTTTCACGAAGAAGCAGCTGTCCCAGAAGTTGATGGGGAAGTACCTGCCGTAGAAACCGGTGAGGGACCAGAACTTGTTGTCAGCGCCGAAGGGGCCGCCGGCTATTTCCGTGGATATGCCGCTGTTGATACCCTTCGTGGGGTTCATGACATCGTCAATCGTGTTCTTGTTGAGGCTGAAGGTCATGCTGCTTGTCAGGCTCGAGCCGGACTGTTCCCTGATGTAGGTGCTGGCGTCGGTGGTGACGTTCGTGACGTCGATCTCCTCAAGCCGGTACATGATGGTTCCCTTCACGTCATCGGTGAGGGGTTTGATGAGAGATACGTTGCCGCCCGTTCTCTTGTAGTCGTATGTATCCATGTAGCGTTTGAAATTGAAGAGGCTGATCCCTGCCGAGAGCTTCTTGTCGAAGATGTACGGTTCAAGGTAGCTCAAGCGGAACTCGTTCGTGTAGCTGCTGAGGGCGGCTTCGAGGACGATCCTCCGGCCGGTGCCGAGGAAGTTCTCTTCCGAGACCGCCCCGGAGACGATCACCTTTTCAGCCGTGCTGTAACCGGCACCGACACTGAAGGTACCCGTGGGTTTCTCCTCGATGCCGAGGTCGATGTTGACCTTTCTGGGATCATCGGTCTTGACGACCTTGAAATCGGTGTCCTTGAAGAAGGTGGTGTTCTTCAGCTTCTTCTTGCTGTCCTTGATGGCGGTGATGGAGAAGCGGTCGCCCTCGGCGAATTTCAGCTCCCTGCGCACGACCTTGTCACGGGTCCTCGTGTTCCCGATGATGTTTATCCTGTTGAAGTAAACCTCCTGGTTCTTCGCGACCTGGAAGGTGACATTGACGACATGGTTGGCATCGTCGATGGTGGTGAGCGGAGCGACGTCGGTAAAGGCGTACCCTTTATCCTGGTAGAGGTCCGTCAGCGTGAGGACGTCCTCGTAAAAGACGGTGGTCCTGAAGAGCTTGCCCTGCTTCGTCTTGATCTTTTCGAGGAGCTCTTCCCGGGGGAAGATGATGTCTCCCGCGAAATCGATGGTCCCGACGGTGTGTTTGACCCCTTCCTCGACGGGTATCGTGATGGAGATGCTCTTGCCGTCCTTGGAGAGCTGGATATCGGGCGCGCCCACGCGGACCTTGGTGTAGCCGTTATCATGGTAGAAGGCCTCGAGGTTCCGGCGGTCTTCCTGGAGGACATCTTCGTCGAGTATGCCCGATCCTGTGAACCACGAGAACCAGCCTTTTTCCTTGGTTTGCATGTAGCCCTGCAGCTTGCCGTCCTTGAAGCTCTTGTTGCCCGTGAAGGCGATCTTCCTCACGTAGGATATTTGCGGTTCGTCTATCACGAAGTTCACCGTGGCTTCGTACTTCTCGCCGTAGTCTATTTCGTAGGTGATCTTCGCGGCGTAGTAGCCCTTGCTGGCATAGAGCTTCCGCATCTCGTCCATGCTTTCTTTGACCTTTTCGGTGTTGAGGACGGTACCGGTCTTGATCTTCAGCTTCTCCTTGAGATCATCGGTCTTGATCTTCTTGTTCCCCGTCATGAGGATGTCCTTCACGGGGGGTCTTTCGATGACGACGAAGGTGACGGCCTTGCCCTTGTCGGTGTCTTTTATGTCTATCTGGACGTCGCTGAAGAAACCCGTCCTGTATACGTTCTTCATGTCCTCGCGGAGCTTGTCGAGGCTGTATGCGTCACCTTCCTTTGTCTTGATGTTGTTGGATATGACAGCGGTGTCGACGCGTTCGTTACCGGTGATCTCGATCCTGGCAACCCTTTCGGGTTCCTGGGCCTCTATCAGGACAGGCAGGCACAGCATCAGGAGGAGGAGGATGACACACTTCAATTTTTTCATAATGTTTTGCAAAATTACCAAAAAAACCTACTCTTTGTAAAGGTAAAAAAGCGAGTGTCACCAGGATTCGATCCTGAGCCCTTCCATTCCCTGGTAGACGATCTCTCGTCCGGCGGAGTCCCGGGCCACTTTCTCGAGAAGTAGCCTCTTGTCGACACCCGATGAAGACGTGAGCCTGGCAAGGAATCTCAGCCTGTCCCGCGGCCCGATCCTCCTCGGCAGCGTGGTGTTGAGCTGAAGGAGCATACGGTGGAGAACCTCCCCGTCCGCCTGCCGAAAGGTGATGTCCTCGACGTCGAGGAGACGGAACGTACCGTCGTCCAGTCTGAACACGTTGCAGGCCTTCAGATCACGGTGGACAACTCCTGTTCTCAGCGCCCCCTTGAGGAAGAGGGCGAGGGAGTCTGCCAGGGCCTTCCTCTGTCCGCCGGAGGCCCCGTCATACACCCTGTCCACGTGGCGGTCCAGTTCCTCGCCCCGTCCGCCAAGGTCCTCCATGGCAATGTACCCGCGCCTGAAGAGGGTGGGCATGGCGAGGCGGAAGGTCTCCGGGATCAGGGGAAGGTTCAGGTAGACAAGGGCGATGTGTGCCTTCCAGGCACGCCTGAGCCTCCTCCTGCTGCGGTATACCTTCCTCACGTGGTCGGTATACCTCTTGACGGTGACCTTCGCATCCTTTTTTATGGTCTCGATGTAGGCCCCGCGACCACTGTTCTCTCTGCCGATGACACAGAGGTGCCTGCCCTCCCGGCGTGTCTTCGACGTGTTCTCGAAGGCGCGGCGCTGCTTTCTCAGGATCCATCTCATGTGCATGGCCCTGAGGGCCTGCTCCGCTTCGTCCCGTATTCCCTCGTTTCCATAGCACCGGAAGAACGTCTCCTTTTCGTCAGGGGTCATCGTCCAGTAGGCCATGGCAAGCGCGTGGGAGAGGTTAGAGATCTCGTCGCCACCGGTGAAAGATCCCTTTACCTTCATCTTGTGGAGGTCGATCAGGTAGAGTCGGTCCCTGGAGACGAGCACGTTGTTCAGGTGGAGGTCGTTGTGAAGGACATGGTGTTTTTCCAGCGTTTTGAGCAGCTCCGCGAGTGCCGAGATGAGCTTTCCCCGGTCACCGGACCTGTGGAAGGCATCTATGAAACTTTCCCCTTCGATGTATTCGTGGACGACGCAGGAGGTCCCCGGTCCCGACCCATAGCCGTAGGACGCCGGCGTCGATATCCCGAGAGAGGCGAGTCTCCGGCTCATGAGATACTCGACACGTCCCCGGGGATGCACTCTGTTGCGTATCGCGCCGAGGAGGCCCTTCTCCAGGAAGGACTTGACGAACACCCTTCCGGCCCTGAAGGGATAGGTGCCATAGAGCCTGCGTTCCCCTCCTCCGTGGGAGAAGGGCCGCAGGACCTCAATGAGCCCCCTGTCCTCGAGGTGCCACTCGATGCCGTTCATGCTGGCGATCGTCAATCCATCAGGGTCTTTCATAGGGTGTCCATGATCCCCGCGAACCTTTTGCCCCAGAGCTGCAGCGAATATCTTTCCACCGCTGTCTGCCGCGCCGCCGCACCGATCTGCCGGCGAAGGGCCACGTCGGAGCCGAGCGCCCCTATGGCCTCTTCCCATCCCCTCATATCGGCCCTCAGGAACCCGTTCACACCGTCCGTCACGATCTCCTTCGAGACGCCGACGGGGTTTGTGAGCGAAGGGAGCCCCATCGCCATGTACTGGATCAGTTTCAGCCCGCATTTACCCCGGGACCAGAGGTCGTCCTCGGCGGGCATGATGCCCATGTCGAGATCGAGGAGCATCGCCTTTTCCCTTTCCTTGTTCCATCTTTGAAAGGTTATTCCCCTTTTCTCGACACCGAAGGGCCTGTCGGCGATGACCCTGAACTCGAGCCCCTCCATTTCGGTGATGGAAAGGATAAGCTCCCTGATGCCGTCGAGGTATCTCAGCGTGGAACTCGTCCCGATCCATCCGACGACGAAGGTTTTTCGCTCTTCGTGGACCTTCACCGGGTATTCGTCGATGTCCACGGTTGTGGGCATGTAGTGGATGCCGGAATCCCTGTATCTGCCGGCCTCTTCCATGAGGAAGGAGTTTCCGCAGAGGACCGCCTTCGAGGCCCTGACGATGGCGGCGAACCTCTTTCTTCTCGTCGCGCTCTCGCCCTTGCTTCCATACATGACGGCGTCATCGAAATCGTAAACCATCTTCTTCGCGAATACCTTCAGGAGGGAGAGCTTCATGGGGCTCGGGAGAAGCCTTTGCACAACGACGACGTCGGACCGCGATGCGGTCCTGAGCACGGTGCCGAAATCCGCCTTCGTTGTCAGGAGGGAGACCTTGAAACCCCTTTCCTCGAGATATGGGAAGTACTGCTGGATCCTGTATCCCACAGGATTTTCTTTTGTGAATATGTTGTGGGTGTAGAAAAGTATCTTTTTCATGGGGTGCGGCGCGCCATCGCCTTTAAAGGGACTCGTTGAATATATCATTGCGATACCGGGCTGTCAACGCCGCGGGTGTGCCGGGTGATGCGCGGGGAGAGATCGTTGCGGCGGCCGTCCCGTCATCTCGACCTCGTCACGCCCTTTCTCGCACAGAGGTTCGCGATGGGGCATTCGCTGCACTTCGGCGACAGGGGGGTACAGATCCGCTTGCCGAAGGTGACGAGCAGGGAGTTGTAGACGATCCAGTACCGGCCGGGCAGTACCCGTCTCAGGGCGTCTTCCGTGGCGTGGGGGGTTTTCGTCGAGACGATGCCCAGTCTGTTCGATATCCTGTGGACGTGCGTATCCACGCAGATGCCCGGCTTTCCGTATCCTTCGGTGACGACAAGGTTCGCCGTCTTGCGGCCTATCCCCCGCATGGAGAGAAGCTCCTCGATCGTGTCGGGGACCTTTCCATCGTACCTGTCGATGATGGTCCGGGCGACCTCCTTGAGGACCTTCGCCTTGTTCCGGTAGAAACCAACGGGATAGATCATCCTCTCCAGCTCTCCGTCGGGGATGCCCAGGAGTTCCCGGGGGGTTCGGGCCCGAGGGATGAGGGTCTCCATCACCTTCTCTGTCGTTTCGTCCTTCGTTCGCAGACTGAGGAGCGTCCCGACAAGCACCACGAAAGGATCGCCCGTCTCCCCGCGGGATATGCGGGTGATAATGGGCGCCGACTCCTCGGGGAAAAAGCCCGTCAGACCCGCAATCATCTCGTCAAAGGGGAATTCCTTTCTCATGTGCCTTGCCTCACATTCCCGTTGGTCCGTCAACCGTTGCGGTTGATGAGTTTCTCGATCCGTTCCCGCATCTTGTCCGCGTGGGAACCCTCCCAGTAGACCTTTCTGCACGACGGGCAGGTTTTGAAGCGGTCGTGATGGTGGTAGATGTATTCCGGGATAAAGGGTTCGATATCTTCCCTGGGGGTGTCGATGAGGAGGGCGTTGCAGTCGAGGCAGCGCGTCATGAAGAGTGCCGGGTCCACGTGTCTCTCCACCATTTCCTTTATCTCCAAAAGCTGGTCCCCGGGGTTGTTCGCACGGATGACCACGGTATGGGGGCAGCCTGTCCTGTCCCGTTTCTTCGTGAGATGGACGCAACCGGCCGATGGCGCGGGAAAGATCGCCGGGTCATCCCCCTTACGCACATAGGGTGCATCGAAGCCCAGTGTCCTGAGATACCGGGCAAGCTTTCCCAACATGACGTCGCAGACGAATATCATCTTCTGACGAGGTCGCGGGCCGTCTCGGCGGCCCTGGCCATGATCTCCTCTTCGCCGGGAACCACCCGTCTCTCCATGAGAATCTCTCCCATGCAGATGACGGTGTCGACGGTGGAGCCGTTCGCCGCATAAACCATGTCGGAATGGATGTCGAAGTTGGGGACGAACTCAGGCCGTGCGAGGTCGATGAGGATGATGTCGGGGCTCAGGCCCTCCCTGATCGACCACTCGCCGAGGCGAAAGATCTCCGCGGCGGTGCGCGTCGCCATGTCGAAGGTCTGCCGGGCCGGCAGCATCGTCGGGTCCGACGTGTGGAACTTGGCG
>MVQQ01000247.1 GCA_002067555.1 Syntrophorhabdus sp. PtaB.Bin184 | reverse complement strand
GAAATCATGGGCTATTCCACTCGCAAGTGTGCCGATGGTCTCCATCTTCTGCGCCTGCTGCAGGAGGCTCTCCTTCTTCTCAAGCTCCGTCACGTCATCCATCCTGATGACCACGCCACTGATACCATCCGCCACGAGGGGATAGATGGACACATCCTTGTAGGTCGTTTCTTCGCGGTCGAACTGGTGACTGTAGAGATGCACGGCCTCGTTGGTCTCCATGATCCTCTCGATAGCCTCCTTGAAGCTGTCGAAAAAGTCCGTTACCCGCCACAGGTTCTTTCCCAGCACATCTCCGGACGGGATTCCTGTCGCTGTCTCCGTCGCGTGATTCCACTGCGTGACGGTGCCTTCACGGTCGATGGAAACAAGCATGGATGGCATGGATTCGATGATGTTGCCCAGGTAGCCCCGGGTTCTGCGCAATTCTTCCTCGTTCCGTTCTATCTCGCGAAGCATGTCGGCTATGCTTTCATAGAGCATGCCTATCTCGTCGTTCGACCTCTTCTTGAGTTTCGCCGAATGGTCCCTGTCCCTCGTGATCTGCCGCGACACGTCCGCGAGGGTCAGGACGGGGGCGATGAGCATCTTCTTCACGACCACGAATATGACCAGGATCATGGAAAGGCCGATAAGCGTGAAGGCCAGGGCCAGATTAAAACGCCTGACAAGGATCTCGGCATTCACGAAGCGCTCCGTGTAAAAGATCTCGAAGAAACCTACGATGAGCTCACGGTGAAAAACGGCATAGTAGACCTTCCGGATGTCGTCTGAACCCGAAGGGATACTGAATATCTTCGGGGAAGCGCCCTCGAGAATCTCCATTGTGCGAGGGTCTTTGCTCAGGCCGTCGAGAAATCTCCCCGATTCATCGTAAACGTTGACGGCAACGATGTTCCTGTTCGTCAGCACTGCGCGGTTGACATAGGCGATCTCCGTCCTCCCCATCTGCCACATGGGAGTAGAGTATGCAAGCCGCCCGATCTCCCCCAGATTCGATACCCTGTCCTCCAGCTCCCTCTTCAACTCGTCCCTGTTCCTTTTGTCGAAATACAGGATGGACGCAAAACTGATCGCAGACACCGTGGCCACCAGTATCACTATGAGCTTTGCGAGTATCTTTCTCTTGAATATATCCACCAACGCTTCCTTTCAAGGATCAGTTGCCGGGAGACTCTTCTTTCCGCCGCATCAGCTGGGGACGGGAAACACCATACCTCCGGAGTATGTCCCTGTACTCGCTGGTATCCTTGAATTCTTTGAGGTTCCTGGAGAACTCCGCCGCCAGCTTTTGGAGTCCGAGCCTTTTGGAGAAGCCGGCATAGAGCTTCCGGCTGTGAACGGGGGGGTTCAGAAAGCGGATCGATCCCGCAACGCCGAGGTCGCCGGCGACCCCCCTGATGACCGCTTCGTTCTCGATCCCAAGATCAAGCCTGCCGCCGACCACCATGTTGACGAGGCGCCTTGTGTTCGACACCTCTTGTTTGTTCAGATAATCTGCCCTGTCGAAGGCCGCGCCGTAACTGAAGCCGGTGATGACACCTATGGTGTGCCCCTTCAGGTCCTTCAGGGAACCCCCGTACCGGACCTGATTGCCCGCCCTGGTGAAGAGAGAGGTCCGCGAGATGCTGAGGTGCTCCCCGGGGAATACCGTGTATCGCCCGCGTTCCGGGGTTTTGAGGACCGATATGAGCACATGGGCATGGCCCTCCTCGACCATCTTGAGACACCGCCTGAAAGGAAACTGCTCGAACACGGCCTCGATACCCATCCTCTTCATCACCGCCTTGAAGATGTCTATCTCAAAACCTACGGCCTTGTTATCTTGCTTGTACGTGTACGGGTACCATTCCTTGTAGACGACGGTCAGCTTTTCAGGATACCCGTCCCTGGCCATGACCGTGTTGCTGAACGCAAACACCAGGAAAAAAATCGCGGATATGCGCAGGACCTGCCCTGTCATAAGAACTTGTACCATATTACCGGTCGCATTGCCACCCGGCACCCATCCCTTGGATCAGCCCTTCGCCATCGATCCGCTTGCCATTTCCTTCAACTGATATTACAATCTGAGATTGCAACAGGCGCAAGGGGCCACCAACAAAGTGGCCCTGCCGCGTCACCATGGGAGTGGAGCCAGAAATGAACAACACAATGAATCACCTCGTCTGCGGAACCCTCATCGTCATCGTCCTTTTTGCCTCGGCCGCGACCGCCGGGGAAAAGGGATCGCCGGAAAATGCCCTGAAACAGTACTTCGATGATCGGAAGACGGGGATGGAAACGATCGCCGACCGTGAAGCAGCGATGAAGGACCACGTCTCTTCCCTCAAGGATGTCAATGTCCGCTATAAGAATGGAAACACCCTGCTCCATTATGCTGCCAACAGGGGATACCTGGATGTGGCCGCGCTGCTTCTGAAGAAAGGGGCGGACATCAACGCACGGGACAAGGACGGAAGGACACCCCTGCATGAAGCAATGGCCTATCGCCGGTACGACGTCGCCCGGTTCCTCGTTGAGAATGGCGCCGACATGAGCCTCAGGAACAAGGACGGCGACACTCCGCTCATCAGTGTCGTATTCATGGATGACAGGAAACGCGCCGTCGACCTCGTCAATTTCTTCATAGGGAAAGGCTTCGACGTCAGCCGCTCCGCGGACGCAAGGCTTCTCAACGAATCCATCCGAAGAGGCCATCATGACGTCGCCGCCATCCTCCTGGAAAAAGGTGTCGCCTTCAATGAGTCATCACTTCGCGACGCGGCATCAATGGGATATGAGGACATCTTTGCCGTCCTTCTCTCCCGTGGGGCGGACCCGGGGGACAAAGATATCCTTCGCTCCGCCGCTGCCTCCGGGAACGTCGGTATCCTGAAAACCCTGCTGGAAAAAGGCCGGAAACCAACCGCGGAAGATGTTGACCTCGCGCTCTACAAGGGAAGGCGGGATGCCGCCGTCCTTCTCAACGACGTGCTGAAAGGATCGGGAGATGAGGGGGTCGACCTCACGGCAAGATGCCGGATGAAACCGGACCCCGGACCGTGCATGGCCCTTTTCTACGCGGGGTACTATGACGAGATAGCAGGGGCGTGCAGATCCTTCACCTACGGAGGATGCGGCGGAACGGTGCCCTTCGAGACGCAGGATGCCTGCAAAAGGGTGTGTGAGAGCGGAAAGTGACGGGGAATGAAAACCACATCCTGACAAAGGGGAGCATATGAAGATCCAGTTTACGAAAAAACAGTTTGAAACGCTGCTGAAGGCCGTATACATGGGCACGAGAACGGTCAACGCCTACGAAGACGACCTCGAAGGAAATGAGTACGTTGAACTCCAGAATTACATTTTCGGGTTCGCGAAGGATTTCGGGCTCGAGAAGTACGTCGACTATGACAAAGAACAAAAAGCAGTCTGGCCTTCGGCCGATCTGGAAGAAGACGAAGCCCTGAACGAGCTCATAGACCGCTACGACGATTTCACGTTCCTCGACAAGCTCATCTACAACCTTGCGGGGCGGGACATGCTCGACAAGCACGGGCCCAAGGCACTGGAAAAGATGCCTGACGATGAGTTCTTCAAGGAGGAAGAAGCCTTCGCCGAAAAGTACCGGAAAGAGTTCGCGAAGAACGGGATAAAGAACCTCACGGTATCCAGAGGAAAATAAGGCCGTTCAATTGCCTGTGACGACCTTTCCCATTGCGGCGGCCCTGAGCTCTCCCGGCATCTTCTCTATGGCGTAGCGCAGGGCGGTGCGTGGCATTTTCGCCCTGTTCATCATAACCCAGTCAAAGACGGCTTGCCGGTGCGCCTGGCTGGCAACTTTGAGCATCCAACCGTAGCCTTTCTGCACCATGTCGTCATCGTCGGTCAGGAGAATGCCTGCGATATCGAGAACGTTGGCGAGAAACCTGCCTTCTCTCGCAGGAACAATGAGAGAAACCGCTGCCGCGCGGCGGACCCAGCGGTTTCCTGACAGGGCCCATCGTTTCATATCGTCCAGATATTCGGGGTACATGTCGATAAAGGCTCCCACCGAATGATTGCACAGGGTATCGCAGGATGCCCAGTTCGTAACGTACCTGTTCACCCATCTCTCGAAGACCTCGAAATCCCCGGGTTCGTATTCCTTGCGGACGCGGTAGGACCAGTCACAGGCGATGAAAGACTCCTCCATATACCCGGACTCCCACAGTCCCTCGCAAAGACGAAAGGTTGCGGCTTTCCCCGCCCCTTTGATGTCTTTGTAGTATTTCCCTGCCATGCTCCTCACAGCCGCAGTCTTCAACCCGTAAAGCTTTACTTCCTCCCTGAAGAACCTCAGTCCGCTCTCCCGTATCGCTTCATCCGCGTTCTCCCTGAGTTGACCGCGTATCCTTTCCAAAACATTCAGGTCCATCGGGAACCTCCTTATCTATATCGGATCGTGAAAAAAACGGTGATGAGCGCTATGATCAGGGCGACACCGTTCGCCGCGATGACGGGAACCGATTTGATGAGGACACCGTAGACGGACCACAGCACGGAACCGATGACGATCATCAGGGGTAGAAAAACCGAGACGTCCCTGGCCTCTTTCAATCTCCAGATGCGCAATATCTGCGGCAAAAGCGAAAAGGTCGTGAAACAGGCGGCTATATAACCGATAAGGTCAGCCATCGCCGGAAAGTCTTTCCTCTTGAATGATGCTCTCGACCTTCTTGCAGAGGAAAGGGACTTTGTTCAACACCACATCCCACACAATGTCATAGTCCACACCGAGATAGTCGTGAACCAGCCGATCGCGCATGCCCGCAATCGCTCTCCACTCCAGTTCGTTGTGTCTTTCCTTCAACTGAGGGGACACTTTCTTCGAGGCCTCTCCAATGATCTCTATGCTCCTGACAAAAGCACGCTTGAGGGTTTCGTCCATCAGGAAATCATCCCTGTTCAATCCCTTGCTGGTACTGATGAGATATTGGGCTTCATCGAGAATATGGCGCAAGTACTCAAGCGACGAGGGCGGCATCCTCGACCTCGTTCAGTATGTGATCAGCCATATAAGGGCTGAGCGATTCAACGGTGACAACCTCCACCCGGCGCCCCAGCACGTCGTCGAGGTAAAAAGACAATTGCATGAAGTGATCAAATGTCTTCTGTCCTGGTTCGAATTCGACCAAGAGATCGACATCACTGTCCTGGCGTTGCTGTCCACGAACAAAGGAGCCAAAAAGGCCAATTCTCTTTACGCCAAAAGCCCGTAACCTGGCCCGGTTCTGCCGAAGAATGCGGAAAATGTCTTGTTTGGTCATTCCATTCATTGCTTCCCGCCACTATGGATTTTACAGTACAGTCCCGATCGCTGTAAAGCACTTTGACGTCAGGCCGCAGGGAATCACCTCTCAACCGCTCATCGTTTCGTCCACAAACCGTTCGAACAAGGCTTCTATTTCCTGTTTTCTCGCCAATGTGTCTCTCCACTGCCGCGGGACCGCTTCAAGGCCATAATGGGTGCCGGCGAGGCCGCCCGTTACGATGGCTGTCGTG